>JBGSWN010000162.1:0-22537 GCA_041752395.1 Saprospiraceae bacterium
CAAACCTAGCACCAAGTTTCTTTTTTTCAATAAATGGCTTCCGAATGGCTTGATGTTCCTTGCTGCCGCAGTTCTGCTTACCTACACCAGCCTTCGTGCCGACCTGCTTTCCCTTACCCACGACGAGTGCGGTTCCTTCGAAATTTGGACCAACTACGATATTTTCACCTGCCGTACCAACCCAGAATGTTGGGGCACTGCAAACCTGCATTGGCTCTATGTTTTGTTGATGAAAATGACCGTCAGGCTATTCGGCGACTCAGAACTTGCCATCCGCCTTCCTGCTCTGTTTGGCCATGTTATTTACCTGCTATTTTCCTACAAGTTGGTAAAATGGAGTACCTCCCTCATCCCTCATCCCTCGCCCCTCGTTCCTGTTCTAGGTTTCATTCTGCTCAATTTCAACCTCTACCTGCTGGAATTTTTCTCTCTGGCAAGGGGCTACGGCTTGGCCATGAGCATGATGATGGTGAGCTTGTACTACCTCGCCCGCTGGGTGGAAAGTGGTCGGCTTGGGCCATTGGTCGGTACTTTGGGCGGTGCGGCCTTGGCGGTTTTGAGCAATTTTACCTTGCTGATTTACTTCGCTTGCTTGTTGGCTGTGATAGGCGGAGGGGTCGTTTGGGCTTTTTTGAAAAAAGATGAAAACAAATTTGCGAGGGCAAAATGGGCGGGAATTGGCAGTTTTTTTTTCGTGGCGATACTGGGCTGGCTGCTTCACAACCCCATCCGAATCTTGCGGGACCGAGGCGAGTTTGAGTGGGGGCAACCTGCATTTTATGATACTTACAAATCAGTGGTGAATTGCAGCATGTACGGTGGCCGCTACCTGAAAATGTACAATTTGGAGTTGTTCGGCGGCTTATTTTTCCTGCTGCTGGTGGCTGCGACTTGGTTGGCTGTTGCCAGTTTTATTAAAAATCCGAAGGAAGTTGCAGCCCGGTTTTACTTAGCAGCGGTCGCCTTGCCTTTGCTGGCGGCACTGGCAGCCATTGCGCAGCACTGGATTTTGGGCACGCAGTACCAGGTGAATCGAACGGCCATCATGTTCATCCCGCTCTGTGCGCTGGCGGTGTTTTTGTTTTTTCAAAATTGGCTGGCGCAAAAACGAAGCCCGTGGCGGGTGGGGCTGTCACTGTTGGTCGGACTATTTGTGGTGGTGCATTTCGGGCAGGTGGCGCAGCTGCGTTACACCAGCGAGTGGGGCTATGATGCGGAAACGAAAAACATGATGGCCTACATGGGCGTCAAATTTCCGAAAGGAAAAAAGACCAAACTAGGGGTCAACTGGCTTTACCACCCTGCCACCAGCTACTATCAAAAGCGCTTCGGCTACGATTTTACAGAACCTCCTGTTTACTCAAAAGAACTCTTCTTGGATGGCCGCTACGACTATTACTACGTACAGCCCGAAGACTTTCCCGCACTTGATTCCTTGTATGAATTGGAAGCCCGGTTCAGTTGGTCTGGCGTTTTGCTCCGCAAAAAGTAAATCGGCCAGTTTTGGGCAATTCTCCTTTTAACTTCCACCTTTTCATCTTTTACCTGTCCGACCAACAGCTTTTGGCACTGTTTTTTGAAGGATAAATATCTGGAAAATCCTAAACAGACATTGCTGTTTTTCGCTTGCGCCTAGGTTAGAGCGGAAATCCGATTCCCCCCCTCCCAGTTTGTTTTCGGTTCAATTGTATTTTTTGTAGGCGTAAAGGATTGGTATTCAATTTATTGATGCTAATCTGACACTATTTCCCAGTTGCTGGATTAGCCAGCCTTCGCACTATATTCCCATCCAAAATTAATTTAGGTTTTACCTATTTCTCCGCTCATTGCACACGTGAACGGGCATGTTTTCATCGTCCCCCCCTATGGACTAAGCTCGCAAAAACTAGATAAATGACTGGCAAATCTATCCTCGCAGCGTTGTTGTTTTCATTCGCAACGTTCACCCAACTCTTCGCCCAATGCGATTGCGTGACAACTGGCAATTGTCCCGTACCTATTACCGACTACGGTGTTTACAGTGGTTTTCTTGACGTAACGGTTAATGGCGCAAATGACCTTAGTGTCAACCCACTTACCTCTGTCTGTGTCACCATCACACATACTTGGATTGGGGACTTGAGCATTTCGCTCACTTCGCCCAGTGGCGTGGAATACCTCGTCATGGCAGATGCGGGAAACAACTATTTTGAATGTGGCACCCAACAAGACAATGCTGAAATCTGCATTGTGCCCGGGACTTCAAAGCCACTAACGAATAACACGCAATACCTTTGTAACCAAGGCCCTTGTTCTGTGGGCACATGCTGCCTCAGAGGTAACTGGACGGTACCCTGTGGTGGTGTGACTAGCCCGGTTACTGGTTGGCCACAAGCACCAAATTGCGATCTCAATGATTTCAATGTGCCAGGGGATCCTGCCAACGGTACCTGGACGCTGTCCATTCTTGATGTTTGTAACCAAGACGTTGGAAATCTTGAAAATTTCAGCCTTACCTTCCTCAACGGACAATCCTGCTACGCCTGTGAATCTGATGGCGGTACGCTTGATTCCATTGAGATAATTGGCTGCGTTGGAGACTCAAGCCTGATTTTTGATTTGCCGCCCAACTACGGCCCTAACGGGCCATTGTACGGCAACGATTCGACGATATACGATTACGTCTGGGTGCTTGTTCAAAATGACATCATCCTGTCCATACTCCAAAGTCCAAACTTCAGTACGCAGCCACCCGGCAACTACGAGGTTTACGGTTTGTCATACTTGACCATCCATGGCAATCAGCTTCCATCCATCGTTGGGATGAATATTGACGTCATTAATGCGCAACTTCAATCCTCCACGGCACCTTTCTGCGCTGATTTCTCCGCTAATTTTATACCAATTACGGTACTTCCGGCCATTCCCCCAACTGTGTTCAACACCACACTTTGTGCCGGTGAATGTGTCATTGTTGGCGGGCAGTCTATTTGCTCCAACAGCTCGCTCACGCTTAGTTCTTGGCATGGCTGCGACAGTATCATTCAGGTAAATTTGACCTTTATTCAGCCCGATACGGTGGATTTTGTTGCCAAAGTTTGTGGTAATAACTGCACGACGATAGCAGGGCAACAATACTGCCCACCTGCTGCGCAATACATCCATTTGCAAACTTGGCAGAACTGCGACAGTGTGGTTCATTTGACCTTCAACCAGGTTGCACCGACGGCCATCATCCTGCCTGCGAATCCACCAGCGATTACTTGTACCAATTCTTCTGTGACTCTGAATGCCGCTACTTCGGGGCCAGGAACCTTGACCTATGCTTGGTCAGGGCCTGCATCTTATTCAAGTACACAGGCGATAATAACTGTCTCAGGGGCAGGTACTTACACGGTGACCGTTAGTGACAACAGCCTCACGCCAGCTTGCACCTCCACGGCATCCGTGACCGTAGCAGATGGTGTCGTGCAACCTTCACTGGTGTTGAGCGGTGCTACGCCCAGCCTCTGTCTAGGTGATTCTTTTAACCTAGCGACCGTCACTGTGATTGACAACAACAACACAGGCGCAACCATCACCTATCACAGTGGAACACCAGCTACGTCGGCCAATCAGCTCTCAAGCCCCATTGTTTCACCAACCGCTACTACGACCTACTATTTCAAGGCAACAGTTGGCACGTGCAAAAATGAAATTGGATTGACGGTAATCGTAATCCCAATACCTAGTGCAAATTTTACCGCTACACCGCAGATTTGCATCAACAGCGCAGCTACTGTAACTTACACAGGTACTGTGGTTGCTGGCGCAACTTATAACTGGAATTTTGGTGGTGGAACCGCTACACCCGGCACTGGCATCGGGCCTCACACGGTAACTTTTGCTACACCGGGCACAAAGACCGTCACACTTTCGGTGAAGAAAAATGCTTGCACTTCGCCTGTTGTTAGCCAAAATATCTTCGCGGATAGCCCGCTGGCACAACCTGTCATCACTTGTCAGGCCACCCCGACGAGCATCCTGTTCAGTTGGCCAGGTGTACCGAATAGCACGGGGTACAATATAACTTCCAGCGTGCCAGGTTCACAACCTTCAACAACTTCCTACGAGGTGACGGGACTGACACCCGGCCAATCGGTGACACTGACCGTGCAGGCAATCGGTACAGGTGCCTGCGGCAATAGCAGTGCTTCGCAAACCTGTACCGCACAGAACTGTCCGACAATCACTGTGGCGCCAACCCCAGTTGCGGACATTTGCCGCAATGCCACTACCACGCCATTTAACCTACAAGCAACCGTGACAGGCGGTACGAACGGAACATTGACTTGGTCGGGCACGGGCATCGTGAACGCAGCGATGGGGACTTTTGACCCTAGCCAAGCCACTCTCGGCGCAAATACCATCACGGCCACCTATTCGGAAAACGGCTGTACGTCAAATGGAACCTTGACCATCAATGTTTTCAATACACCAACTGCCAGCCTGTCTGCCACGCCGACTGTTTGCGCTGGAAGCGGAGCAACGGTAACTTTCACTGGAACGACTGGTGCTGGTACCAATTATACTTGGGATTTTGACGGAGGCACTGCCACGCCCGGCACGGGTGCTGGGCCGCACAGCGTAGTTTGGGCTACACCGGGTGCGCACTCGGTTTCTGTCACGGTGACCAATGCAAACAATTGCACCGCAGCACCTGCCACGGCTTCCATTCAAGTGGACGCACCTTTGGCGCAGCCAGCCATTAATTGTAGTTCTACTTCGCAAAGCGTCACCTTCACTTGGCCCGATGTAGTTGGTGCGACCAGCTACAATTTGAACGTGACCTCTGGGCAGGCATTTACCCAAAACTCAGCTACCTCGTACACCGTAAACGGGCTATCACCCGGTGAGGTGGTCAGCATCAGTGTAACTGCGGTGAGTGGTAATACCTGCGCCAACAGCATGGCAACTACCGACTGTGCCGCCATTCCTTGCCCAACCGTCAGCATCATGATTGACCCAGTGGCGGATATTTGCCGAGAGGCAAGCACCCAACCGATACAACTGGTGGCCAACGTGACTGGCGGCTCCACATCTGGTGTGCTGGAATGGTTCGGTCAAGGCGTTTCGATTAGCGGTCTTTTTGACCCCAACCAAGCAACCCTCGGAGCAAATACCATCACGGCTATTTACACCGAAGGCCCTTGCAACACAACGCAGGACATCATCATTACAGTCAATCAGACGCCCGGCGGTGGCTTTAGTTACCCAACGACGGCCTGTGTCGGCACCAATATCGTCGTGAACTACACAGGTGCATTGCTGCCTGGCAATACTTATACTTGGAACTTTGGTGGCGGAGCAGCGGTGCCTGGCACGGGCGCTGGCCCTCACAATGTTTCTTGGCCAACACCCGGTTTGAAGTTCATCACACTGACGGTGGTAAGTCCACAGGGCTGTGTTTCATCAATTTTTACAGGAATGGTGACGGTGAGTGCCGCCATTTCAGCTCCTCAAATCAACTGCACGAATACAACAACTTCTATTGAGTTCACTTGGCCTAGCGTGCCCGGCGCTACTGGCTACACGGTGACAACATCCACCGGGCAAATCGGCATGCAAACCTCTCCAACGACCTACTTGGTCACTGGGCTTCAGCCTTTGGAGCAGGTTTGCGTGACCGTCACGGCGGTGTCCGGCAACGCTTGCCCGAATGCTTCCGCACAACTTTGCTGCAATGCACTTCCTTGTAATAACCTAATGGTAAACGTGGCGCCCGTGGCCGATTTTTGCCTCGGCACCTCTTTCCCCATCCAACTGTCGGCAACCGTGACAGGTAGCGACGGAACTGGCGCTGGAACTTGGAGCGGCCCCGGAATCGTCAATCCGACCACGGGTACTTTCAGTGCAACTGCGGCTGGTTTCGGGCAGCAGGTAGTGGTTTACACTTTCGTGGAAAATGGCTGCACCTACACCGATTCCGAGACTATCGGCGTGTACAAACAACCTACTTCGGATTTTACGTTGGATGCCGCAATCTGTCTGGATGATTTTGCCACTGTGACTTATTCAGGTGTTGCTGGCGCAAATGCCGTGTACACCTGGGATTTTGGTGGGGGGACGGCCAATCCGGGTATCGGAAAAGGTCCACACCAAGTGCAGTGGAACAGCCCCGGCCTTAAAACCGTCACTTTGACGGTGACGGACGGAAGCTGCTCTGCGAGCATTTTTACCCAACAAATACAAGTGGATGACGAGCTGGAAACACCCGTCATCAATTGCTCGGCAACAACAAACAGTGTCACATTCACTTGGAATCCTGTAACGAACGCAACGGGCTACACGGTGGCAGTGACCAGCGGTTCCGGTGGCGTGCAAACCTCGGATACTTCCTATGTTTTCAGTGGGCTGAACCCGATGCAACAAGCTGGAATTCAGGTGACAGTGCAAGGAAATACTGGCTGCCCGCTGCCTGTGGTACCGGCCAGTTGCAACGCATTGCCATGCCCAGTTTTTACGGTGTCCATCCAGCCTGTTGGCCCATTTTGTTTGACAGCAGCCAGTACGCCAGTTCAGTTGGTTGCCAATGTTAATGGTGTTGGTCAGGCTGGCACTGGAACTTGGAGCGGTGTTGGGGTGGTGGATGCTGTGCAAGGTATTTTCGACCCAACCGTGGCAGGTACAGGCACGCATCAGGTTTCGTATAAATACCAGCAGGTAAACTGCTCCTACGATGACCAGATTTCAATCAAAATAGTACCGCCGCCTACGGCGGATGCCGGACCTGACCGCTTGATAACCTGTTGGGAAAGCGACCAAATGGTGCAGCTTGGCGGGACAGGCACTTCGGGTGGCCAAGACATCAACTTCTTGTGGGCAGCAGCTTCGGGTACCTTCCCTGCTGACTCCGGCATTCGGAATCCTCAAGTTGGAACGCCCGGCTTATTTACCCTGACGGTAACGAACATGGCACTAGGCTGCTCCAGCTCGGACGATGTGCTGGTGATGTCCACCCAAAGTTCGCCGGAACCGGAAGTGACCGTTGACCCAACCTTCTGCGGCAACGGCGGCAAGGATGCTAAAATGACGGTGAGCAATGTGGTGGGCGGCATGGACCCCTATCTCTACTCGCTCAACGGAGAGCCGTTCGTGAGTGGCAACGTCTTCCCATTTCTCGAAGCAGGGGGCTACGAACTGACGGTGATGGATGCGGAGGGATGCACGGGTACAGCTAGTTTCAATGTGGAAGAAGCTGGGACGCTGGCCGTTGACCTTACAGCGAACCTTGTTGGACAAGCTGTGGTAAAATACGGAGAATCTATTCAACTGACTGCCCTAATCAGCCTGCCTGCTAGCATTCTTGACTCGATTGCTTGGACGCCAAGCAGCCTTTTGAGCTGTACCGATTGCTTCGACCCACTCGCCACTCCCATTGTGCCGACCACTTTCACCGTGACCGTTTATAAAAATGGTTGTGTGGAAAGCGATTCTCTGACTGTGTTTGTGGATTTAGGCGAAAGCCAGGTTTATGTGCCTACCGCTTTTTCACCGAATGATGATGGGACGAACGACCTGTTAAGGATTTATACTGGGCCGACGGTCACGAGGGTGAAAACCTTTTCCGTGTTTGACCGCTGGGGGGAAATGGTTTACCATTATGAAGATTTTGACCCGAAAGATCCGGCACTTGGCTGGAACGGCAAGTTCGATGGCAAGCCGATGAACCCTGCGGTGTTCGTCTGGTTTGCGGAGATAGAATTCGTGGATGGCTCGACGAAAGTGCTACAAGGGGAAGTGACGCTGATACGGTAATTTCGAAGAATTGAAAAAATTTTAGATTGGGAAACTGCCTAATTTTAAGATACAACAACTGGATATAGATGCGCCCGTAAATGCAGGTTTTCCTGCGTTTGCGGGCTTTTTTATTTGGGGGATTTCAAGCTGTCGAGGAAATCCAAGGCGTCATCCAAGCTGGGCAGTACGGTAGCGTTTTGGAGGCCGGCGACAGGTTGGGCAGACATGAGGTAGCCCGTGAGAAGTAGGTGGCTGTTGGGTACGGCTGCTTGTAGGTTGGAAAGGTAGCGCTGCAGGGGCTCTCGATTGAATGTTTCGGAAAGGACAGTAAAAACGTATTCTGGCTGATGGATTTGGCAGGCATCCTTGAGGTCAACGAGGGCGAGGTTGGCCCCTAAATTTACTACTCGAAAGCCACGCCGTTTGATGAGGTACTGCATGAACAGGATGCTTAGTTCCTGCTGCTCATCTTTGGGTAAGTAGAGGATAAATTTGGTAACATTTCGATCGGCAGCCACTGGTTCTTTTTCGATGGCAGCGATAAGTTTGTTTCGGATGAGTTGGGTGATGAAGTTTTCCTGAACGGGCTTGATGGAGCCAGTGAGCCAAAGCAGGCTCAATTTTTCCAAAAAAGGATAGATGACCTCCATCATGGTGTGCTCAAAGCCAATTTGCTCCACATGGTTGTCGAAGATTCTGCCAAACTTGAGTTCGTCCATCTCGATGACAGAGAGGGTGAGTACATCCAGTTGTGCATCAATGTCAAACTTGAAATTGGAGACCGTGCTGACTTGCTCGGCCATGGTTTCTTTGGTCATTTCAGCAATCTTCGAAATGCGGAAACCGTGCCTGTTCAGTAGGGCAACATTGAGGAGGCGCTGTAGGTCGTCATCTTCGTAAAAACGGATATTCGTATCCGTTCGCTTGGGTTGAAGGATGCCGTAACGTTGCTCCCATATCCGTATCGTATGGCTTTTGATACCGGATAGTTTTTCCAAATCGCTGATAGAATAAATCGCCATTGCTTGTTGAACATTTTGGCAGATTGAAGTTTTGCATTTTGGGTAAAAACTTGCCCAGTACGCCAAAGCGCAAAGCTGCCAGATTGCCGGGTTTTAACATTGCACCAATAAAAAGGTTTAAGAGTTTGCAAACTGACAGACTAAAACCCATGCCGAAAATAAAAGCGGGCACCGCTGGAACATTGGAATTTGGAAATTTACCTAACTTGCCCTTTCAATGCCAACTTGGCATTTACCAAGCCTGTTCATGCCCTCCGGAACCAGCGAACAGGTTGCAAAATTAATTTTTGTCCGGTTAAAATTGATGATATGAAAATGACTGCTACAACATTTCAAAACGCAATTTCTAAACTAGCGCTGCTTTTTACAATGGTAATTTTTTGGACACAATCGGTGATTGGCCAAGTAAATTGCCCGCCTCCGAACCTTACACTTTTCGTGGTACCAGATGCCCAAATAACTGACTCCTCTGCATTTGTCAATTGGGCAAATGTGAACGTGGCAGAGTATTTCATCGTCGAATATGGCCCAAAAGGCTTTCCGCTTGGCTCAGGGATTCAAATCCAAACCACGGCATCGGAGGCAACTTTGAACGGCCTGAATCCCTGCGTGGAATACGATGTTTACCTGGCTTCCTATTGCGGCGTGGACAGTGTGAGCACTTTCATCGGGCCAAAAACCTTCAAAACTGACTGTATTTACCCGCCTAGCAGCATTACTTGCGACTATACCTTTAACCTGTTCGATACAGGGGGAGATGGTTGGGACCTAGGGTTGTTAGCCGTTTTGCACAACGGAACAACCAACAATTACACGGTATCTGGTGCGCAATCCACCCAAGCAACTTACGTGTTAACCGCAACCGCTAACCTTCCAATACAGGTAAGTTATGTTCCCAGCACATGGGGCAGCGAAGTGACCTATGAAATACAAGGCCCAAATGGTGATATCATCTTTTCTGATGGGCCGTTTCCTGTGGAAGGAGTAGCATTCAACACCATCGCCTGCCCGACTTGCCCTGGCCCGACCGATGCATTTATGAGTGACATCAATGCCACGAATGCCCGCTTGGCTTGGAAGCCCGCACCCGGTGCCTTCGGCAACTACATCATTGAATACGGACCAATGGGCTTCACCCTTGGCACTGGTACCGTTGATACCGTCCCCGTTGGCCAACTTTCTTACAGGCAACTCACTGGCCTTACCGAAAATACTTGGTACAATGCCTACATCAAGCTCGACTGTGGCACGGAATTCAGCCAATCGGTTGGCCCCGTGCTATTCAAAACCCTTTGGCTGAACGACCTCGGTGTCAGTGGCATTAGCATGCCCGATGTAAATGCCTGTGACTTGGGTGACAATGAAGAAATAACTGTTCAATTGACCAACTACGGCCAAGCACCTCAAACACTGTTTAAGTATTTCTATGCTGTAAATGGTGTTGTAGCCCCGATCCCAGTGCCACAAGATGGCCTTTTCACCGGCGTGCTAGGCAACGACAGTACCGAAGTCATTTCTTTTGAAACAAACTGGGACTTCTCTGTGCCCGGCATTTACCGCATTCAAGCTTGGACGGAACTTGATGGCGACAGCCAAATCCACAACGATACCTTCAGTACCTTCGTCGTAACGGCTTATCCAAAGCCGTTGAAGGAGGATTTTGAAGATTTGATGATTCCGAATACATGGACCACTTCCGGCAACTTTTATCCCCCAAACTCCCACAACAACCCCTCTGCGGTTTTAGGAGCAAACCTTTATACTTTCATTCCAAGCATGGATTTGACCACGTATAGGGTTGGCCTTATTAAGGCAGCCGACGAGTTAAAGTTTGATTATCGGTATACCAACTGGTCGCTAGGAACAGAACCGACGATACTCAGCCCCAACGACAAGCTGGAAGTGCAGGTCTCTACGGATTGTCAAGATACTTGGCAAACCGTATTTACAGTCAACAGCACCAATCACGTTGCATCCGCAAATTTTGCCACTAAATCTGTTCCGCTCACTGCCTTCAATAATGAGGCCATCACCATCCGCTTTTTGGGCACTTGGGGCAATGGCGACTACTGGCTAGATATTGACAATATCAACATTGCGGGTTGCCCAGAATCGCTCTACTTGCTGGGCGATGTACAAGGCAGCCTAGATAGCGACTCCACTGGCAGCATCAACCTGATGATTCCTTTTGATGAAGGGCCTTTCACTTACATCTGGACGAATGCAGCAGGTGAAACCATCTTCATAGATGAAGACCCTACTGGACTACCGGTGGGCACTTACAGCGTAGCCGTCACGAGTGCTGGAGGTTGCACGGGCAACCAGACCTTCACGCTCGGCGTCTTCGTCGCTGCGGATGAAGTGGAAGGCTTGGAAGAAATCAGTCTCTACCCGAACCCGACTTCTGGCCGAGCCACAGTGAACGTGAAATTGCTGAAAAACATGGACGTTCAAATGCGGGTGTTCAACCTGAGTGGTCAAATGGTTTTCGAGTCGCAGCAGGAGAACACAAGTGGCATCAGCCAAGAAATTGACCTGAGCAATCAGACGCCTGGCATGTACATCCTGCAAGTCATTGCCGACGGCAAGCCATACCACGCCAAGTTGATGGTGGCGAGGTAGAAGTTGGCAGTTGGCAGTCAGTGACTGCTTCCATTAACTTGACCGCCAACTAAAAAAAGGGATGTCCGTGAAAATCGGGCATCCCTTTTTTAAAATCAACTTTTAGCTTCGCAAAGTGTCTTTAGGAAAGTTTTTTGAGAACAAACCAGTACAATACATGAAAATCGGCATTGTTTGTTACCCCACTTTTGGCGGCAGCGGCGTGGTGGCCACAGAGCTAGGCATAGGCTTGGCGAAGCGGGGCCACGAAGTACATTTCATTACCTACCGCCGTCCGGCCCGACTTTCTACGTTTCAAGAAAACGTTTTTTACCACGAAGTAAATGGGGAAGATTACCCGCTTTTCGAATATCCACCCTACGATACAGCCCTAGCCAGCAAGCTGGTGGAAGTGGTGAAATTTGAAAAACTCGACCTGCTGCACGTGCACTACGCTATTCCGCATGCCGCCGTGGCTTACATGGCCAAGAAGATTTTGCTGCAAGATGGTCGCTATGTTCCTGTCATCACCACGCTGCACGGAACGGACATCACGCTCGTCGGCACCAACCCTGCCTTCAAGCCAGTTGTCGAATTTTCCATCAATAAATCGGATGGCGTGACGGCTGTTTCCGATTTTCTGCGGGACGAGACCTTGACCAAATTCAAGATTAACACCGAAATCAAGGTCATCTACAATTTCGTGGACTTTGATCGCTTCCGCAAAATCAACAAGGACCATTTCAAAAAAGCCATTGCACCAAACGGCGAACGCATCCTGACCCACACCTCCAATTTCAGGAAAGTAAAAAGGGTAGAGGACGTAATCCGGGTTTTTGAAAAAGTACACAAGACGATACCCAGCAAACTGATGCTCATTGGCGACGGCCCGGAGCGCCGACAAATGGAGGACCTTTGCCGCCAAATCGGCCTTTGCGACGAAATCCGTTTCCTCGGAAAACAAGACGCTGTGGAGGAACTACTGGCCATTTCTGACCTGTTCTTTATCCCTTCGCAAAGCGAAAGTTTCGGCCTCGCTGCCCTCGAAGCCATGGCCTGCGAAGTGCCTGTCATCTCCTCCAACGCTGGTGGTTTGCCCGAAGTGAACATCCACGGCGAGACTGGTTTCCTCAGCGATGTTGGCGACGTGGAGGCAATGGCCGCCCATGCCATCACCATCCTCAGTGATGACTATGTGCTGCAGACTTTCCGCAAAAACGCTTTGGAGCAAGCTGAGCGGTTCGACATACGGCATATTTTGCCACAGTACGAAGCGTATTACGAAGAGGTGATTGCGAGGGCGAAGATTTACAGTTGAGGTAATTTTGGCCTAAAATCAGAAAGGGTACACTGCTATTCAGCGATGTACCCTTTCTGGTTTTTATAGGATTACCCAGTGCCCACAATCGTAAATTGTAAATTATCAAGTGCTTTCAAAGCACCTCATGCTGATGCTGCCGCCCAGCACTTCTTCGTAGGTGAAATTCACCGCTTCTTTTTTATCCAAAAGCCCCAAGGAATATAGCATGGGCAGGTAGTGGTCGTTCGTGGGCACAGAGAGCTGCGCCACCCGCCCGAACTGCTGGTAGTTGACAAGCGCCCCGTAGTCACCTGCCGAAATCCGCTGTTTCACTTGCTCATCGAACTCCACTGCCCAGTCATATTTTTGGGAGAAATCGTTGAACGTGGCCATGCGCAGGTTGTGGACAATATTGCCACTGCCAATGATGAGCACGCCTTTTTCACGAAGGCTTTTCAGCTCGGCGGCCAAGTCAAAATGCCATTGTGGCGACTTGTTGTAATCAATGGACATCTGAAAAACAGGGATATCAGCCTTGGGGTAAATATGCTTCAAAATCGTCCAAACGCCGTGGTCGAACCCCATTTCGTGGTCTTCATGTACTTGGATGGACTTCACGTTTTCCACTACTTGCTTCGCAAAATCGGGGCTGCCGGGTGCGGGGTACTTGATTTGGTACATTTCCGAAGGGAAGCCGCCAAAGTCGTAAATCGTTTCTGGATTCGGGCTGGAGGAGACGGAGGTACTGCCCCTCGTGAGCCAGTGCGCCGAGATGACGAGAATGGCTTTCGGCCTTTCTCGTTTTTGGCCGAGCTTGGCCAGCGTTTGGGTAAAATTATTGTCCTCGATGGCATTCATCGGGCTGCCGTGGCCGATGAAAAGGATGGGCATTCGGTCGGAAGCGGGCAGTTCGCTGGCGGTTTGATGAAAATCGTGAAGTTTCATGGCTGCGGCTCCAGCAGGTAGCAGGAGCAAGGATTTTAGAAATTTATTTCGGTTCATGTACGTACATTTAACTTGCTATAAACGTAGCGTATCGAAAAATGGTTGAGCGGCTCATTGCGCAGCGAAATACAGGGTTTTTTAAAACAAAAAAGCACACGAAATGCTCGTGTGCTTTTTTGTTTTTGAGTAAAATTGAGACAGGGTTTCAGGGTTTTCGCAATCCGCAATCATATCATTTCCTCCAAGGTAAATTGTTCACTCGCCTTCCACAGCGGTAGCCAAGGTCAACGCCCACTTCGCAGTCCATGCGAAAATGGACGCCGAGCGGAATCCGGCTCAAGGCGTTTTCCTGTGCCATTTCATAGAAATTATTGAAGAAACGAGGCGTACCCTGAAATTCCGTTCGGCCTTCGTGCGAGCGATCCAACATGCCAAAATGATTACCAAAAATATCGGTCAGCACTTCAGCACCTGCACCGCCCATGGTAGAATGGCCAGAAGGGTAGGCTGGAAATGCAGGTGAAATACCAGTATCTCCTGTCAACGGATTGTTGAGCGTTGGCTCCCAGTTCGGGTCAATGAGGCGTTGGATATAGCTTTCCGGGCGCTCGACGTTGTAAACATATTTGGAATGCCAGCAGGCTACACAAGCATCGTTGAGGGCCAAGCCTAATTTTGCGTAGGTCAGCAGTGCAGTTTCGAGGCTGGAATTTTCTTTTGAAATGACTTGGTTGGCGATGGAAATCCAGCGAGGGCCTGGGCTGAATGTCAGCCCCATAATGTCGTCACTCCAATATTGGCCGATCCATTGGCCATCTTTCCAGTTGTCGTCATTGGTGGCGTTGTACACTTCCAATGCTTGGGCATAAAGGGCAGATTGCGTGGATTCGCTGTAAGAAAGCGGCGCCTTGCAAAGTTTGTCGGCGGGCAGTATGGCGAAGGTGCGGGTATTGCCCCAAAACGAAAACATAGGTTTGCCTGGGCCGGGCAAGGTAGGCACCCAGTCGCCTGGGCCGTCGTAATGGGCTTGCCAGTCATAAGTTCCGAAAGGATCCAAATAGGCATCATTCCCTTTAACATCTGATTTGGACCATTCCCAAACGGCATCAGCCACCGCCAATCCGTACGCCTTTGAGATATTATAGATTTTATCATTGGTAACGGCTTGATACTTGTCTTCAAGGCTGTTTTCCAGTGCCGACATGCGGGTGTACATGTCACTAGGCGGGTTGGGAAAGAACTTGTGCATCAAATCTTCGTACACAAAATGCACTACGGTAGGCCAATGGTAATCGGCGTTTTTTTCAGCTGCCGGAATAACCAAGCCCGGGTACAGGCTCTGCATGGAATTCAAATCGGGCATGCCTTGTATACAAGCTTCGTAGGCGGCCAAGCCCATGTAGGCGAGTGCACGAGGGGCTGGGCCAGGGCGGTAGCCGAGGGAGTAGCGCTCCACTTCGAGGAACATTTGGTTCCACTTGAGCGCTGCCTCTGCGTCATAGTCGCCGACTTGTGCCAAGGTAGTTTCTTCGTCTTTTCGGCAAGAAGAAAAAAGTGCAATAACTAATAAAAAGCCGCAAAGAGCGACAAAGGAAGTTCTCGAAAATGTCATAGGATTATAGTTTTATCTTACTGAAGATAGCTGTCAAGTGAGCGAGCGAAGGTGAGCAATTTGACTGATGCGCAAATTGCGTTGCAAATCTACCGCCAGATTCGGCTTTTGTCGCTAATTTTTGAATAATAATTAGCTTAAAAAGCGATTAAATTTGATTCTTTACGAACAAATACCTGAATCTAATGAGAGCTTTGAGCCACAAATTATGAAAGTACTGATTATTGAAGATGAAATCAAAACAGTTCAGTCCCTCAAAAAAGGCCTGGAAGAGCACCAAATGGTGGTCGAGTTCGCCTACGATGGCCTTTCTGGCAAACGCATTGCTGAGGAAGGGCATTTCGACGTCATCATTTCTGATGTGGTGATGCCCAAAATGACGGGCTTTGAACTCGTAAAAAGCTTGCGCAAATCTGGTGTGGAAACGCCAGTTTTGCTCCTCACTGCCATGGGCACCACCGACGATAAGGTAATCGGCTTCGAGGCTGGCGCTGACGATTACCTCGTGAAACCCTTTGAATTCAAAGAACTGCTGGTGCGGATTCGGGCATTGGCCCGCCGGGGCAAGGAGGGTAACCAGCCCAAAAATATCCTCAGCTTTTCTGAAATCGAAATGAACCTCGACGCCAAAACCTGCCATCGCAGCGGCAAAAAAGTGGAACTAACTCCCAAGGAATTTGCCCTCATCGAATACCTCATCCGAAACCAAGGCCGGGTTGTTTCAAAGGCTGAAATTGCTGATAAGGTCTGGGACATCAATTTCGACACAGGCACCAATGTCATCGAGGTGTATGTCAGTTACCTTCGCAATAAACTCGACCGCCCTTTTGACAAAAAGCTCATCCACACCATGTTCGGGCTGGGTTATGTTTTAAAAGAAGAGGATTGATTTTAGCATAAAAGCCAAAGCTTTGGTCTTGGCTTGTTATTTTGTTTTTTTTACTTTCAGAAATGCAAATCCGCAACCGCCTCACCGCCCAGTTTTCATTGATAGTGGCCAGCATCCTGCTAGTGGCGATGCTCATCATTTATTTTCAGTTCAAAGACAATTTGCGGACTGAGTTTTTTGGCGGCCTCCGCTCGAAAACCAAGCTCACGGCAGCCGTGGCGATGAGCCGCTTGGAGCGGGAAGGGCTCGAAGAAATCCCAAACACGCCCATGACTACCTCCTTCACCCCTTTCACTGAAAACATTACCATTTTTGACGAGAAAAACAGGCGGGTTTATACTTTCAACCGCTCCCCCTCCGACTTTTCAGCGGCCACGCTAAACGAGATCAGAAAGACGGGAGAATGCTGTTTCATGCACGGCAAATACAGCGCCATGGGCACTTTGCAGGTATCGCCCTCCGGTAAAAAATACGTGGTTATAGCGGAAGCCATTTTCAAGCCTGAGCCCCTCAATAAATTGACCCAAATTTTGGCTATGGTCTTTGCTGCTTGCTGTGCCTTGGTGGCCGTTGGTGGATGGTTCTTTGCTGGGCAGGCCATTGCGCCCGTCAGCCGCATCATGAACCAAGTGGACGCACTGCTTCCCAGCGACATGAACCGCCGCCTCGAAACTTCCAACAACCACGACGAATTGGCACGGCTAGTCATGACCTTCAACCGCCTGCTCGATCGCCTTCAAATGGCCTTCAATGCTCAAAAACTCTTTCTTTCCAATATCTCACACGAGCTGAAAAACCCGCTGACGGTCATTATTTCACAGATAGAAATCACCCTGCAAAAGGACCGCCCAGAAACCGAGTACCGACAGACACTCCAGTCGGTGCTGGACGATACCCGAGAGCTGAATCAAGTGTCGGACAAGTTGATGCAGTTGGCAAAAATCACAGCCAGCGGCCAAGCAGTGCAGTTCGAGGAAATCAGGATTGACGAGGCAGTCTGGCAAGCAAAGGCCGCCTTGCTCAAATCACATCCAGGGTACAAAATCAATTTTGAAATCGTCAGTTTGCCAGAGGATGAGTCAAAGCTTTACGTTCGGGCGAATGAGCAATTACTCCGCACGGCCCTCACCAACCTCATGGACAACGGCTGCAAGTACAGTAGCGACAACCAAGTGAAGGTACGGCTGTTGTTTTTGCCGGAAGGCAATCCCGTCATCGAAGTGCAAGACCAAGGCCCGGGCATCCCTAACGACGAGTTGTCGCTGGTTTTCGAGCCATTTTACCGAAGCCCAAAGACTGACAAAGTGAAGGGCAGCGGCGTTGGGCTTTCCCTCGTGGATAGCATCGTGAAGCTGCACCATATTTCGCTCAAAGTCTCCAACCTAGCCCCGTCAGGGGCGGTATTCCGGTTGGAGTTTCCTGAAAAAGAGGCTGTTTGAATTTCTCTAACCCACTGAAAATGAGTTTTTTGAAAAATAATAAAAATGCAATTTGGCTAACAACGCTTGCAGTGCTTGCAGTTACTGCCTTGGCTTGGTTTGGTTTTTTTTCAAACAATAAAACACGCCGTCCATCTGACCCAGCCCTTGCCATCATGCTCGATTGGCACGATTACGCCATGAAAGCGGAGCGGGAATGTGAAGGTTTTCGGATGCCCATCGTTGCTCGGATTTATGCCTACACTGGCATTGCTGCTTGGGAAGCTGCCCGCCCTTTGCTCGGAGAAAATGCATCACAGAATTTTCCCTCCAATTTTTCAGGACTGAAATTGCCGATACCTCCACCTGCTGAATCCCTTGACTTGCCGACGGTGCTCAACGCTTGCTACAGCACTATTTTTCAAAAACTTTTCATGATTGCCCCTCGAACTTTGGAGGCAGAGCGCACCCGTTTGGAAACTAAGTGGATGGGAAAAATGAGCAATAAAACGGATTCTATTAATTTCCGTGTTTCCGTTGATTTCGGTAAAAAAATAGCCCTCGCCGTGTACGACTGGTCGGCCACTGATACAGTTGGGCACATGGCCTACCTGCACGCTTACGATGACCATTTTCAGCCACCCCAAAACAATGCCGCTTGGCAGCCCTCCGATGATTTTCCGATGCCGCCGCTGCTGCCACATTGGAGTGAAACAAGGTGCTTTGCCATCAATCCCAATGATTTTATCGCCACGCCGCCGCCGCCTTTTTCCGTGGAACCTCAGTCAGCTTACTATTCTCAGGCATTGGAAATTTACACGATGAATGCCCCTTTATCCGCTGAAAATCAATGGGTTGCAGAATTTTGGAGCGACGACTTCTCCGGGCTGACTCTGACCTCTTCTGGCCGCTGGATTTCCATCATTAGCCAAGTTATTCAACAATCGCAGCCTGACCCAGCGAAGGCGCTAGAAACTTATCTTCGGGTGGGGTTAACGCTTTCCGACGCAACCGTGGCCTGTTGGAACTCAAAATACAAGTACAATACGATGCGCCCTGAGACCTTCATCCGGCGGGTCATTCAGCGGGATTGGCGGCCTACTGTCCACACCCCTTCACACCCCTCGTACCCTTCTGGCCACGCCATGGTTTCTGCCGCCGTTGCCGAGGTGCTGACGCAACTTTACGGCGACCATTATGAAATCACCGATTGCACCCACCAGAATCGAACAGAATTCAAGGGGAATCCCCGCCACTTTTATTCTTTCCGGGAAATGGCGTTGGAAAGTGCCTCCTCCCGCATCGCCCTTGGCGTCCATTTTCGGATGGATTGCGACGAAGGCACTCGGCTAGGCATTGCCATCGGCAAGAAAATAGCCACGGAAGGAATAAAAGAGATAGAATAGACGATTCAAAATTCGCCTTGCATCTTGCTTCGCAAATTCAAAGTATTGCCTAAATTGGCCGTCCAAGTTCTGACCTGACCAAATCTATTTTATATGTCTAAAAATCTTACCGCCCTATCCGGAAGGAAGGGTCTGACCGACAACCTTTTCGAATCCATTGGCAACCTGACCGAAGCCCAAGGCTTTTTGGATAAAAACGCCGCCGCCGAGCTGGCCGAAAAATTCCTTGTTGGTGATGCCGCCGTGTACGGTGCCAGCACATTTTACGACTTCACCCGCCCTGAAAATAAAGGCAAAAAAGTCTATGTCTGCAACGGCAGCGCTTGCCTTGTGGCGGGTACGCAGGACAAGTTGAAGGAGGAATTGGGCCAACATTTCAAAGCAGAAGAAATCGGTGAAATGACCTGTCTGGGCCGCTGCCATGAAAACAGCGCTTTTCATTACGATGGTCATAACTACTCCGGCGGAAACTTGCCTCCGTTTGAAAACTCAGACTGTGTGGGCTGCATGGATAACTACAATGTGCAGGCCATCGGTGCGGGCATTTTGACCAAACCCTTCGCTTCGCTTGATGAAATTCGAGCTGATTTCAAGAAAATGTTGGCCGCACCACCGGAGGATTTGCTGGCGCAAATCAAGGCATCCGGCCTGCGGGGTAGGGGTGGCGCAGGCTTCCCCATCGGCATCAAATTGGAAGGTTGCCGCAAGGCAGTATCTGACCAAAAATACATCGTGTGTAATGCTGACGAAGGCGACCCCGGCAGCTATTCCGACCGCTATTTGCTTGAACATCAGCCGATTGCGGTGCTGATTGGCCTCATCATTGCTGGCTATGCGACAGGCGCTGACCGTGGCGTGATGTACATCCGCTACGAGTACCCGGAGAGCATCGAAATCATCAAAAAAGCCATCGCCGACTTGGCTGAGGCTGGGCTGACTGGCACGGGTATTTTGGGCAGCGATTTCAATTTTGAGTTCAAAGTCATCGAAGCACGGGGCGCTTATATCTGCGGAGAGGAGACGGCCCTGCTGGCCAGTATCGAAGGCCAGCGGCCAGAAGTGCGGGTACGCCCGCCGTACCCCGTCAACTATGGCCTCTTCGGCAAACCGACCATCGTTAACAACGTGGAAACGCTTGCCAACCTTCATTTTATCCTGAAAAATGGCGGTGAGGCATTCGCAAAAATCGGTACCTCCAAAAGCAGTGGCACCAAGCTCATTTCGCTGGATAGTGCCTTCAACCGACCTGGCATTTACGAGGTGGACATGGGCACGCCGCTCATCACCGTCGTGGAGGAACTAGGTGGTGGTTTCCGCAGACCTGTGAAGGCATTGCACATCGGCGGCCCGCTTGGTGGACTCGTCCCCATTTCTAAGACAAATTTGTTGACAGTGGATTTTGAGAGCTTCGCTCAAAATAGCTTCCTGCTCGGCCATGCCAGCATCGTGAGCCTGCCGGAGGAGTACCCGATGGTGGCGTATTTGGAGCATCTTTTTGCTTTCACGGCACACGAAAGCTGTGGCAAATGTTTCCCTTGCCGCATTGGTTCGGTGCGGGGCAAGGAGCTGCTGCAAAAAGCACAAACCAGCGACTACAAGATTGATAATGAGCTGTTTACGGATTTGTTGGACACGATGAAAAAAGGCTCGCTCTGCGCCCTCGGCGGTGGTATTCCGCTGCCGGTGCTGAATGCGATGGCGCATTTTGGGGGGGAGTTGAGTGCTTATTTTAAGGAAAAGGTTTGAGTTTTCGAAATTACTTGACGTGCATTGATGTTAATAATTGGCTATTTTTGTACCCTATAAGCAACCCTGCATCAGGCAAAAATTATGAACAAGCTTTCATTTGAAGAAATAATGGATTGGGAGCAGTTCGAAAACCTTGTGGCGGCTTATTTCCGTTCTCTGGATAGCGACCAGAACAAAAATGTTGTTTTGGCCGAAGTCAACCAGAGTGGGAAGGGAAGTGATGGAGGAAGGGATATTCTTGTGAAGTTTCTAGTAAACGATTCGGTCAAACCATTCACAAGAACTTGGGTCGTGCAATGCAAATTTTATGAAAGAGATTTGAAAAAGTCAGATTTGGCAGATATTAACATTCCCACCTTGGTTCATCAATACAGTGCAAATGGGTATTTGCTGGTTTGCAAACATGGTGTTGTTAATACTTTGGCTAGCATGTTTGAGGATTTGAACAGAAATTGCAGGTTCAACTATGACTATGTTTTTTGGTCAGGGGAAGAATTTAAAGAAAAGATTTTACTGGCAAACCTAACTCTTCAGAAACAATTTTTCCCTGAGTACTATTCTAATATTGAAAAACTTAAAAGTAGAAGCTAATGAAAGCCTTTATTTCCTATTCGATAAACGATTCAGAGCAGTTTGTACTTACACTTCTGTCAGAAAAACTGAGGGAACGAGGATTTTCGCTCACGTCAAATTTTAAAAAAGGGTCTTCCAATATTGATGCTTTCACTGCCATGAAAGTGAAAGAATCGAGCCTCTTCATCGGAATAATTACAGCCTATGGACTGAATAATCAAAAAGTTATTTCAGAACATCATTTCGCTGTTTCAAAAAATATTCCTGCCTTGTTGCTCGTCGAGGACAATGTTCAATTACCACCCGATTTTGTTAGTTACAATGTCATTTTCTTCAACCGTCAACATCCTCACCAAGCCATTGATAAAATCAATAAGGAAATTCATAAAGTTGGAAATTTATCTGTCGTAAATCAAAAAGACTCGAATAATGCGGCAGCTTGGCTGTTTGGTGGATTTGCCTTGATAGGCTTGATTGACCTTTTATCCTCTCCTCAAAGGTGAGCATTGATAGCTACCTCCCTTTCCAAACTAGTTCTTACACTGCTTCTCGATTTCATCAATTTTATGACTTTCCTACATCCTTTTTATTGGATAAAAGCAACACATAGTAATGGAATGAAGCTAGCAAGACTCATTTTTTTACACATGATGCTGCTTGTCCAAATCTCATCCGCCCAACCCGACCCCCGCCTCCTCCAATCCGGCCACGAAATCTACACCAACGGCTACATTGACCAACCTTACATCGTCACGCTGCCGGATGGCACTTGGCTTTGCACTTTCACCACTGGAAAGCTGGAAGAAGGACTGGACGGACAGCACATCGCTGCCAGCCGCAGCAGTGACCAAGGACAGACTTGGTCAACGCCCGTGCCCATTGAACCTGCCGTTGGACCAGCCGCCAGTTGGGCGATGCCCTACCTGACCAGCTTCGGTCGGGTCTATGTTTTTTACAGTTACAACGGCGACGAAGTGAGCGAACTCAAGGGTGAAAAATTGCCCCGAAACGACATGCTCGGATGGTATTGCTTCAAGTTCAGCGATGACGGCGGCCTCACTTGGTCGGAGCGGCCCCGCCTGCCCATGCGCCTCACCGCCTGTGACCTCACCAACGACTGGCAGGGCAAAGTGCAAATCTTCTGGGGAGTAGGCGAGCCAGTGACAGTGGGGAAGGGCATGATGCTCGGTTTCACAAAAATCGGAAAATTCATGCTGGACAAGGGCGAGGGCTGGTTTTTCCACTGTGAAAACATCAATGCCGA
>JBGSWN010000163.1:0-17767 GCA_041752395.1 Saprospiraceae bacterium
GTTTTAACTGCAAACTTGCAAAACTGCTATTTATCAAGAACTTTCAAGGTGAGAGCGGGAACTTCATTGATTTTTGATAGCTAAAATGAAGTTCATGGTGGCGCAGAAAAATGTTTTCATGGAAAAACAAGCAAAAATTCAAGTACAGGAAACAGAGATAAGGTTGTTCGCCATTGAAGAGAATGACTTCTTCTCCATAACCGACATTGCAAAGCGCTTCAATAATGTTAGCCCTGCCGACACCGTTGCCAATTGGATGCGCAACAAGGATACCGTCGAGTTTCTCGGAACTTGGGAGATGCCCAACAACCCGGATTTTAAACTCCTCAAATTCGAGGAGTTTAAAATAGAGTCGGGGGCGAACCGTTTTGTGTTGTCACCCACAAAATGGACAACGACCACAAATGCTATTGGAATCCGAACAAAGTCAGGCAGGTATGGTGGGGGCACATTTGCCCACAAAGACACTGCACTGGCTTTCTGTTATTGGTTAAGCCTACTTTTCAGTTGTACGGCATCAAAGAATTCCAGCGCCTCAAAGAGTAAGAGGCAAAGTTGCTCAACCTTGAATGGGACGTGAAGCGCATCATGGCAAAGGCGCCTTATCCCATCCATACTGAAGCCGTGCGCCAGCACCTTATCCCTCCAAAGATAGCCCATACCAAGCTGGAAGGTTTGTATTTTGCTAATGAGGCTGACTTGCTTAATGTAGCGCTTTTTGCTATGACGGCAAAAGATTGGAAAATCCAAAGTCCAAACGTCAAAGGAAATCTTCGTGACCAAGCTACCCATGAGCAGCTGCTCGTGCTGTCCCTTTTGCAAGGACTGAATGCCAAGCTGATGGAGTGGGGGAGCGATGCCCAGCAGCGCCTTGAACTGCTCTCAACAAAGCAGCTATTGAATGGATGGAGGTTATGAACAGTAGCAGCTAGAAGGACTTGCCAGGGGAGCGAAAGAAGTTGAAGTGAGGCTTTGCTGGTTTGTGACAACCTTAAAATCAATTTTCCTTTCTGTATTACCCTGAAAAAGGTTGACCACAAAAAGTGAACGTCAATAGGAAGAAAGGCCGCAAAATACCCTGATTACGGCATCTGCGTGAGACGTAAGTTAAAATTCAATACGTACAGGACATACGGACCTGTGAGCAGCAAAATCAATTATTTGCCGTAGGCTCTTTCGGTGTACTAACAGGCAGCTGTAAATCTCGATACGCCTTCACTTCCACAATATCGCTAGGCAAGTAAAACCCTTCTGCGTTGAGTGCATCCAAAGTCTGGTTGATGAGATTCATTTTGAGTTTCAGGGCGGGCACTTTCGTGTTGAAAGTATCAATCCAGTACCTCGATTTCACGTTCAGGGTACTAGCGGCCAATTCACCGTAAACCACATCCGGCATTCTGCCTGCTTCATGAATGAGGTGCTCATGGTCATCCAACACTTTCTGCATGATGCTAACCACTTTTTCCATGTCGGAATCATAGTCCAGTCCAATGGTAAACTCTTCCCGGATGTAGCCGTCAATGGTGTAGTTCACCACGGCATTTTTCACGACATTACTATTTGGGATAAAAATGTCTTTCCCATCCAAGGTCTTTATCTGCGTATCACGAAGATTCAATGCGATTACTTTACCAGAGTGCCCGTTCAGTTCCACGGTATCGCCAATGCGGAAAGGCCGGTTGAAGGCCAGCACGATGCCCGCCAAAAAATTCTCGCCAATGTCTTTGAACGCAAAACCCAATACGAAGGCCCCTACCCCTGCCGTGGACAACAAACCAACAGCGATGCCTCCAAGCCCCACGATTCTCAGGGCCAGCAACAGCGCGAAGATGACCACCACCATTCCAATGAAATTGGCGATAAAACGCGCCAGCAGCCCGTCGTCCATCTTGCTGTTTAGGCGGTTTTGGGAAAAACTACGGATGAATCTTGCCACCAACAGCAGCATGGTAAATACAAGGATGGCCAAGCCCAATTTTGGCAAAAGAGCCACGAAACTGTGGTAGTAAGCCTGAATATTTTTAAGTAAGTCATCCAGCATGTTTTGGTATTTTTAAAAGTGAAAAGGCCGAGAAAATCCAAAATTTACTTTCCAGCGATTATTTTAATTATTCATCCGCCTGTGCAGCCTTGGTATGAAAAAGCCAATAGCCGCACCGGTCACATAACCCGCAATCACGTCCGTAGGAAAGTGCTTGCCGGCCGTCATCCGTAAAATGCCAGTGACGGCGGGGATGGTGGCAGCGGCAGACCACATCACCGGCTTCCACTTGCTATCGGGATGGTAGTCGGCGTAGAGTTGGGCGCTCAGGAAACACATCGTGGCTGTTTGGGAGGTGTGACCCGACCAGAAGGATTGCCTGGCACTGGTGTTCATCCGCTCCTCAATGGATAGTTCTTTTTGATAAACAAAAGGCCGAGTGCGCTTCACCGTGGTTTTTATCAGTGCCGTCAGGCCGAGATTGATCATCGCAGCTTGGCTGTACATGACCCCGATGGTGCTTGCATCTTTTCGCATCCGCTTGTCGGCAAACGTAAGTATAACTGGGTAAAAATTAGAAGAAAGCAGGAGTACATCGCTGGCCTTGTGCGAGCGGGCAGAACGGCGGGTGGTCACCCAGCGCTCGAATTTGGTAAGGTCTGCTGGATTCAGGCTGTTGATTTGCTCAATGGAGAGCGGCGTCACTTTGCTGTCGAAGTAATAACCGCCACCAATGACGCCGAGGCCAACGCCGTAAAGCGAGATTTCCCGGCCCAGTTTGAGCTGGTACGGCGATTGTGAGAAAGCAGATACCAGCGAAAAAACCAGTAACCATGCAGCTAAAAGGTACTTATTCATGCTTGAATTTTTTTGTGAAATTAAAAAAAGAAGCCCAATCGAACCGTATAGCTGTCGCGCTCGCCACCGTCCGTCAAGGTATAAAATACGTTTAAAATAGTAAGTTTATATGGTGCAAACCAAATACCCGGCGAAAAACCACTGTGTATTTTCGAAGAGGTTTCGCCACCCGTCCAAACCCGCCCATAATCAAAGCCTGCTACGAGTCCGACATCGCCGGGCATCACCTTGTTTTGAAAGAAAAACAGCTTGATGCGCAAGTCGGTATTGTGGTAAAAAACGGCCTTCCCAGCAAAGCGGTTGTTCCGAAAGCCGCGCAGGGAATTGTTGCCGCCAAGGTCGTTGTTGTGGTAAAACAGGAACTTGTCGTTGGAAAGCGCTGCCCCGCCCAACCTCGTCGCCAGCGTGAAAGTGATGGGCGACCCCACCGTAATGTAAGTCGTAAAACTCCCTTCCGTTTGCATATATCCTTGGTCATCGCTCAAGTTGTGATAGTAGGTGGCGCCCAAGTTGAGTTTGATGCCGCTATGCGGTGCAGGCCTGCCCTCTACTAGTTGATAGGTATGCTTTACCGTAAGGCCAAGGAAGTTTTTCTTGGACAAATCGCCGGGCGAAAAAATATCCGTATCCGTAATTCTACCCGCCCTGTTTTCCACCTCCACCGACTCGAAAAATGGCCCAAACCGGGTGAAGTTCCGACCGTTGTACCATGTTTTTTTGAGCAAAGGGCTGATGGCCAGTTTTTCTATTCGCACCCAATTGAACTCATCTTTTTGGAAATCATCTTTTGTCTCGTTGCCAAGGCCGAAGAAATTGAAAATAATGGGCCTATCAAAACGGAAATCAGGGTTGAAGTCCAACTTGCCCACTGCCCTGACAAAATCAACGTTGTAGTACAGGTTGAACGCATTGGTATTGGCCGACCGCCGGATAAAAATATTGTGCTTGATGCCGTAGGGCTGCTTCCTGAAACGGTAGCGAGTGAGCCGCACCCCAACGCCGAACAACAGCCCGTCATCCTGTGTGATACCAAATGTGGCCAATGGAAAATAGCGGTTGTTCCTATACTCGTATCGGTCGTATTCATTGATTTTCAGGTCGTTCTTTCGCAAATCACGAATCTTCCCGCTCAATTCCATCCCCTCCAGCACATCGTAAACAGCGGTTTTTTTGAAAAGCCGGCCCGGCGCTTCATCCCCTGCCACATCGCCGCCGCCACCACCGATGATGCGCACCCGGATGCTCCTCGGCCCATCGCCCGCCACCTCAAACTGGTCATCGCCATCCAAGCCGAACAGCCTCACCTCCCGTGTTTCATCATTTTTGAAAAGGCGATGATAATACCGTCGGCCTTTTTCGCCGCCTTTTTTTAGTTCGTAAACATTCACCTCAAGGCTGCCATCCGCCTGTCGTTTCAGCTCAAAAAAATCCTTTTTCTCCGTGCCCACCACATCCACGTATTGCGCATAAAAACAATAAAGCTTTTCGGCGTGAAGCGGGATATTGTCACGCCGCTCCTTCAGCACTTGGATGATGTGTTCGCCGTTAAGTTCGTAAATGGCTGGTGGCCAGATTTTGAAGGCATTTTCAATGACGGAATCGGTCAAATTGGCCTTCATTTCCAGTGCTGCTTTCAGCCAGTCTTCCCGGTCAAGTTCCGATAAAAAACTGCGGTCGAAGCGGGAACCGGGATAAGCCTCGCCGGGAATATCGTTGATTTTCCCGTTCAGCCCACGCTGCTGCATTTCCAGCCAGCGGCGGCTGAGTATGAAAGGCACCAATCCGCGCAAGTCGAAAAAAACCTGGTCGCGATCGCGGGGTACCGGACGATAGACCGTCAACGAATCACCTTGCGGAAAAGAAGCCCACCGCCACTGGTCGTCATGGCGATCGTAATCATGCACGAACTGGTCGAAGAGCCGCGATTTGAGCGCCAATTTTTCATCCACTTGGTGCTTTGGGCTACCATGTATTTTTTTCAAAAGCTCCACGTAGCTGATGATTTCCGGGCTGCTGCCGAACACCTCCGTCTTGCTCCAATCGTTGTTGGGCCGCTCCTCGAACAGGTACAGTTCTCCGGCGTAGGCTTGGTTATAATTGCCGAGCCGCTCCTGCGCTGGGAGGTAGTACAGGCGGGGATTGGTGTGGTAAATGCCAGCGGCCTCCGCCAAGGTTGGCACCGCAAAAGCGCCGTAGGGATGCGAGCCGCTTTTGAGGTCTTGCACCAAATCCTTGACCACTGTTTCCCGTAACTCGGCGGGCAGGCCTTTGCTGACGTCTTTTTGCACCGAACGCAGGACGTACTGTTGACCGTTTTTATCCTCCAGCCGCAGGCTTTTGGAGGACATGCCGCCGCCGTAGCCCGTCAGGGTCAGGTGCTTGAACTCGGTGTCGAGGTTGAAAACGGGGACGGTAACTGGCGTGGCCCATGCCTTGCGGTAGCGGTCGCCGAAACTCAGTTTTTTCAAAGCACCAGCGCTGTAACTGTTTGATGCTGCGATGGTTACGCTATCGGGCAGGGGGCTGGCACCTTCGCTTTCGACACCTTCCGGCGGTGCGATTTCGCCACTGAAAAGCTTTTTCCTGAAAACCACTGACAGCGTCTCAGAGGATTTTTGCTTCGCAAAAAATTCCACCCAGACCTCCTTGTTTTCATAAAAATAGAGCTTCGCAAAGCCCTGCTGTGACTGCACAAAACGGGCATCTTTCCCACCCCTTGCATAGCTGGTGCGAGCCGCCGAGCCACTCACGATGTATTGTTTTTTTGCTTCACTAAAAAGTTGAAGGCTATGGTCGTGTGCTCCGGCGAAGATGACGCTCTCGTTTCGTGGCTGGGCGCTCACGATATCGGAAATTTCATCACCCAAGCGAACGAGCTTGTGGTTGGCCAAGTCTTGGGAGTGGCTGCCCATTTTTCGGGATAGGACCACCAGCGAGCCGATGATGGGCAATGGCACCCAGGCATTTCTGCGCCAGAGGGTGAGCGGGAATAGGTGGTGCCTCCAAGAATAGCTGCCGCCGTGTGGGCCGTTGCTGCGCAATGGGTGGTGCATGAACAGCACGATGCGCTCGTCCTCCTGCTTTTTTAATGCTTCTTCCAGCTTTTCCAAATAGGCAAACTGCGCATCGGAGCCACATTTTTCTTGAGATGCATCGCCTT
This sequence comes from Saprospiraceae bacterium, assembly GCA_041752395.1. Classification (GTDB taxonomy): domain Bacteria; phylum Bacteroidota; class Bacteroidia; order Chitinophagales; family Saprospiraceae; genus UBA6168. The sequence continues at coordinate 6,000 of JBGSWN010000163.1, forward strand.
GCTGCCACCACTGGCTATCGGCGAAAAGCAGGCGGGCGTCTTTGGTGATTTTCAGTTTTTCGGGCTCTCCGCAGCAATTGCCGGGGAGGAATGCTTTTTCCGTTCCCAATGCTTTTTCCACATAATCCCGCTGCCATTGGATGGCAGCACAACCGCCTTTCCACTCGGCATCACCCGGGAGGAAGACGACTTTTCCCTTGAAATTTTGAACAGCCGCCAATTGCTTGTCCAAGCTGGCCGCTACCATTGCCTTGTCCTTTTCAGACTTGCCTTTGTTGGCTGGCACGTTGTCCCCGAGGAAAACCAGGGTGCTTTCCTTGCCCGCTGAATCTAGTGCTTTCGACAACTGAGGGAGGATGGTACTGGTGTCTTTTTTACCAGCATCGCCCACTCCACCGACCATATATACGGTGTGGAGCAACTGTGCGCTATCCGGCAGGGCGCTGGCTTGCCAGTTCAGCTCACTGGTTTGATAAAACGCTTTTTTATTGGTATTACAGCTAAAAAGCGTGGCCATAATGGCAACAAATAATAGGTATTTAATCAATTCCACGTTCATTTTTTGTACAAAAAAAGGTGGGCAGGTAATGAAACCGCCCACCTTTGATTTGGCTAATATCGGAATTAATTACATCTTGTTGTCCTTGCCGAGGTCTTTGATGGTCTCGCGGACATTGGATTTGAATTGATCCCACTCAGCACCAGTTTTGTCGCCGAAGTTTTCTAGGTCATTGGCAATCTGCTTGCGCTTTGCCGCTAAGTCGTCCAATTCCTTTTGCATATCTGCCTTGGCGTCATCTTTGGCGTCCTTCATGTCAGCCTTGATTTTTTCCATGCGGGCATCGATATTGTCCGCAGCATCAGACATTTCCTTTTTCAGGTCGTTCTTTTCAGCAACCATGGCATCGCCGACAGCGTCAACTGCTTCCTTGGTTTCTTCTTGTGCATGCTCACTGCTGGCGTCGTTGCCACATGAAGTGAGTGTGAATATGCCAATTAATGACATTGCGGATAAGATGATTGATAATTTTTTCATCGTTGGTGGTTGTTTTTTAATTTTAAGAAAAGTTAGTAATTGTTTTTTTGGGTAAAAAGGAAGAGGTTTTGAAATGTTCAAATTAAGTTAAAATAATTTTAAGGAAAGCGGTTTGCGTTACCATTTCTTAATATTGCCGCCTTTCAAAAAAAACAGTAAGGTCAATTGAACATTAGGACTGGATGTGCTTTTTATCCGGTAACTTTTGCGAAGCAAATTTGAATTTTTGGAACAACAGACATGATAAATTCGAAACTAACCAACTTGATAGTCTCCATGGCCTCCGTGCTAGTGGTTACTTTGGTTGGTATCACTTCTATTTTGTTCCAAAACAAATCGGAAGACCAGATTGGTGAAACCTATGTGGTGAAGGTGAAAATCATGGAGGTATTTCAAATGTTGCGCAGCATGGAAAGTAGGCAGCGTGGATACCTCTTGACGGGAGATGAAAACTATTTAGGCAATGCCCTTTCCAGAAGAGATTCCGTAATATCCGTCCTGCATACCCTGAAAAGGCTGACCGCCGACAACCCTGACCAATTTCGCAATCTTGAGACCTTGAACCAGTTTACCCAAACTAAGATGAATGAGGTGACCAAGGTAGTAGAGCTGTATAAGTCAGGTAAAAGAGCGGAAGCACTAGATATAGTGAACACGGATGTTGGCGAACAAACGATGGAGCAAATCCGTAAGACCAAAGATGCCATGATTGCCGAGGAAGATCGGCAATTGCTGGCAAGACATTCCAAAAGCAACCACCTTCAATTAGTCTCGCTGCTGTTGCTCAGTCTGGGAATTATAGGTGCTGGCCTCAGCATCTTCGCAATGTACAAACAGGTAGCGCCATTGATCGATGAACTATCGAAAGCCAATGAAGCGCTAAAGAAATCCATCACGGAAAAGGAGCGGGAAATTGAACTCCGAAAACGCCTGGAGACCCGTAACAAACACCTGATAGACCGACTTACCTCAAAAAATGCCGAGCTGAACCACTTCGCCTACATTGCCTCCCACGATTTGCAGGAGCCACTGCGGACGGTGAACAATTTCATCGAAGTTTTCAAGGAAGACTATGGTGAAAAGCTTGGCGAGGATGCCCACCAGTATTTTGATTTTATACTGGGGGCTACCCATCGCATGAAGGCACTTATTGAGGGTTTGCTCAATTATTCCCGCCTCGGAAAATCAAGGGGTGCAGAGATGATTAACCTGAATGAAGTGTTGACTGAAACAAAAGAAAACCTGGCGGCAGCCATCTCAGCTAAAAAAGCAGTGGTGGAATTAGGTGAAATGCCTACTATCCATTGCATGAAAACGGAAACCACGCAGTTGTTCCAGAACCTCATCAACAATGCCATCAAATACACAGCGGCTGGCATTGTTCCAAAAATAAGCGTGAGTGCCGTTGAGCGGGGCGATGCTTGGGAGTTTTGCGTAGCGGACAATGGGATTGGGATACCTGACATTCAGCAGGAGAAAATCTTCAACATGTTCTCCCGGCTTCACGGTGAGGGAGAGTACGAAGGGCAAGGTATCGGCCTTGCTTTTTGCAAAAAAATCGTTGAGCTGCACGGCGGCAGGATTTGGGTAAAATCAAGTTCTGACAAAGGCAGTAGTTTTTATTTTACTATTTCAAAAAGACTAAAAGATGAGACCGAAATTGAACAAAATACTACTGATTGATGACTCGGATGCCGACAATTTCATTCATCAACGCGTAATACGAAAGGCAGACGTAGCTCAAAATATCATTGTAAGAAACAACGGGCAAGACGCGCTGGACTATCTCACCGCTGAAGATGAAAACGGCAATTATCCCGTACCTGAACTCATCTTCCTAGACATCAATATGCCCGCCATGAATGGCTGGGAATTCCTCGAACATTACGATAAATTGGAACCAGAAAAAAAGGCAGGAATCATCGTTTGTATGCTAACCACTTCGGTGGCTGAGGCTGACAAACAGAAAGCAGGCGAGCTTCCAATGGTTGAAATTTTCCTGCATAAGCCATTGACGCAGGAGGTGCTTGCAACCATTATGGACGAATATTTTTTGGGCAAAGAATGATTACAAGGTTGGGGAGGTTGAGAACCTCCCCAGCCTTGTGCACTCCTACTTGATGGCCAGTACGTTCACTTCCTTGACTGCTATTTCACTAAGCATTTTGTCGGATTGTTTTTCCTCATCCAGTGACTGGGTGAACACCCTTGCCACTTCGGTAAGGCCGAGCGTTTCCGCATATTGATTGGCCGTGCCATATCCAGCAATCTTATAGTGGATAATGCGCTGCATGGCGCCAATCAAACCAGCATCCTTTACCTGAAAATCAACATAAAGCGCCGCCATTTTATTGGTTTCTTTCAATATGCTCTTCATGCCCTTGCATTGCTTCAAGCCTTCGGGATTGCATTCCAGCAGCGAGGCAACCATGCGCAGGCGCTCGATTCGGACTTTGGTTTGGTTGGATTGCTCTTCAAAAATGCCCTTCAGTGCGCCATGTGTGGTCGATGCGGTGAGGTTAGGCAGCGCATTAAATAATTGGGATTCCGCCGAAAAAAGGTCTTGTGCTTCTTTCTCCAGCAATTCTTTTAAACTGGTCATTGAATGTGTTTTTTAGTTGAAGTAAAGTGTAAATTAGTATTAAAAAAAATAGGTTTTGCGCAAAATGACCCCCTCGAAAACAATACGGGTTCGATTAGAATCAAATGCACAAAACCTATTTAAATATGCGCTTTTTGCGCAAATCTTTTATTTATCTTGGCCCAAAACGATACATGGCCGAAAGGCCAAAGCCCGTGTTGTTAAACTTGGATTTGTCGTCAAAACCTTTATAATCAGGATTGATTTTCACCATGCCAAGCTGGGTATTCAGCTGAAAGGAAAGTCCGCTTGAAAACTCATAGCCAAAAAATAGATTGCCACCAGCGTCAAACCGCTTGACGTAGATAGTCTCATCATTATCAGAGGCAGTCACTTCATTTTGGAACGATACATCCCAGTCCGCACTGTTGCCGCCCACTTCAATTTTTGCCTTGCCATTCAAGCCATAGCCTAAATAAGGGCCAAAACCCAAAATCAAATGGCCATTGCCGAGCGCTGGTTTGAACATAAAATGTAGTGGTAATTCCAGATATCCGGTCCTCAATGTCGTAGTGGTTGCTAAGTCCTTACTTTTTGCACCTTTTACCGAATAAAGCAGCCCAGTCTGAAAATAGAAAGTGGGGACAAGTGGTACTTCTGCTATCACGCCAAAGTGGTAAGTGGCAATGATGTCGTTTTCAAGTTGGTCACCAAAGGCATCTTTGCCGTTGATGTTCTGAAAATTGACTCCGCCACGGATACCTAGACCCTGTGCTTGGGCTTGAACGGTCAAAACTGCAAGCAGCACCGTAACAAGCATTAATTTTAAATTTTGCATGGATTTTAAATTTTTAATTGATGATAATTTTGTAAAAAAGCAGATTCAATCAGTTGAAAATCAAATGGTTGAATCTATGAGCGGCTTATTTTTCAGCCTCAGCTTCCTTTTTCATTTTTTCGTTGGCAGTGATTAGAAACTCTACTCTGCGGTTCATGCCCCGACCCGAATCGGTGTCGTTGTCATAAGCTGGCGCCGATTCGCCGTAGCCCACTGTGTTGATGCGACTGCGGGAAATCTGCTGCGATGCAAGGTAGTTCCGAACGGAATTGGCACGTTGGTTTGAAAGGTTCAGGTTGTAGCTCTCGGTGCCTTTTGAGTCAGTGTGACCCTGGATTTCGATATCCGTGTCGGGATATTCCTTCAGGATGGTGGAAAGTTGGTTAAGGTTGGATTTTGCGGCAGCAGAAACATCGTAGCTGTCAAATCCGAAAAGAATATCATTGTTGAACTCAACGACGATGCCTTCCCCTACCCTTTCGACTTTCGCATCGGGCACTTTTTTCTTCATTTCTTCGGCCTGCTTGTCCATTTTACGCCCAATGACAGCGCCCGTAGCACCGCCCACAGTGGCCCCGATAATGGCCCCGAGCTTGGTGTTCCCAGCAGCCCGTCCGATGACTGCCCCTGCGGCAGCACCACTTCCAGCACCGATTGCAGCACCTTTTTGGGTACGGTTCCATGATTTGCAGCTTACTAAAAACAAAGCTGCGCTGAGCAGAAATACCATTAATTTTTTCATGACTTTAAATGATTTGGTGATTTTAGATTGGTGTAGGCAATAGGCAATTAATTGCAAGTGCCCAGAACCATCCAAATAATGACAAATACGACGATGGTACCAAGGCATCCGCCTCCTAATTTTTTAGCACCATACCCGGCAATAATTGCTTTGAAAAAGTTGTTCATTGTAAGTGATTTTTGTTTAGTTCAATAATATAAGTATAGCGTGTTTGGTGGGTCAAATGTTCACACTAAAAGGTTAAAAATTTACTGCGGAGAAGTTGCGGATTAGCTAAAAATTTAGCCAAGCTAAACTTCCAAAAGCTTAGTAATCGTCGGCAATAAAAGATAGGAAGCTACCAGTCATCGAGTTGATTTGAAGAAATTGCTCAAGCGAAAGCGCTCCTTGTTCCATTTTTGGTTGAACAGGTGCTCGCTGATGCCAATTTCATCGCTGATGAGCAAGCTAACAGGCCGCCAAACATCCGACTGTTTGAGCATTTCGTTCAATATCGCAATACACGGCAAGGACAGTATCATTCCAGCGACCCCCCATATTTCAGCGCCAATCAGGAGTGCTATCAAGGCTGCCAATGGGTTGATGCTGACGGATGAACCCACCACTTTTGGAGTGATGAGGTTGCCTTCCAATGCTTGGACCACGATGAAAAGTATGACCACCGCCACGGGTTGCCACGCTTCATTGGAGGTACCGATAGCATACAAAAAGGGCAAAAGACCGCCAATAAAAGTGCCGATATAAGGAATTATAGCCAACATAGCTGCCAGAAATCCCCAGAAAAATGGGTGTTTAATGCCAATGACACATAAACCTACGCTGTTCAGAATACCCATAATTGAAATGACCATGAGCAAGCCTTGCAGGTAGCCTTGTACGACTTTTTGAATATTTTCCAACAACCCATGCGTGCCCTCTCGCTTCGATTGGTGCGTCTGCATGATGACAAAATTCTTAAAGGCTGACTTATAAAGCAGGAATAGGAAAATATAGATAAAAGTGAGTAAAAATCCAGTAAGAAAAGCGGCGGAAGAACTGAAGCTATTGCCAAAAACTTCAGAAGAAGAAACCATGGAAGGCAGTTGTTCCGTGAAAAATGCATCCGTCTCAGCCCGTGAAAAACCGAGCATATTTCTCGTTGTAGAATAGACCAGTGTAATGCCTGTGTTCAATTTTTCCTTGATGGATGGCATATCCGCCACCACTTTCATGAATTGGGAGGAAAAGAAATAAATTAGCAGGGTTAGTGGAACAATGGCCGAAGCCATGGAAAGCATAATGGCCATGGAACGCCATTTTATCCAGCGTTCGAAACGGGTGCAAAGCGGCTTGAGCATGAAAGCAAACAAAGCGCCGAACACAAGTGGGACCAATATACTTTTGCCGATTACAAGAATGTAAACGGTCATGAAAAGCAGGGCGCCAAAACTGGCTAACTGCCGAATACTGAGTTTGTTGGCTTTCATTTATAAATTTCAAATGGCTGCTTTTCAGCAATTTATTACTGATGAACAGGCTCCTTCACAGGGCCGACAATATTCTCCTTTTTTGCGGACTCGACTTCTTTCATGAAGTTATTTATACTGGCACTACCGTACATGCCATATGCTGAAATAATGACGCCTTTGAGCCCATCCTTTCCTTTGACGGCATATACAATTGAGCTGTCGCTAGGGTCAGATTCGCCCTCGAAACGGTGCAGTTTCACGATTTGCAAATCGTGCGGCGAATATTCCTTCTTGTTTTCTACGCACTCGACCTTATTATTGTCGCCTATTTTAAATCCAGCTTCATACCCATCTTTGCGAAGCGTTTCAAGGAAGGCCATAAGTGTTGGCTCGGTGTTATCTAGCATGGCTTTTAATTAAATTATACCTCGCTTCGCCAAAAGCTGAATATGGTTGATAAAAGTTGATAAAGTTAACAAGGGTTGATTATCAAATTATTATAAACCATGCCCAAAACTTGTCGGCTCGCAATATAAAACACCCGAACACAGTGATAAAAACCTTAAAAGTTGTTATTATCGTGTCCGGGCAGTGTACTTGATTTGTAAGAATTCACTTCGTAAAATTAAGCGGCTACCGGCTCCATTTTATGGGAAAGCCAAGCATCCAGCATCCATGATTTTTTCTCAATATCGCCAAGGAAATTGCTGACAAGGTCGGTCGTGCCTTCATCGCCTGCTTTGTCAGCAGCATCGAGTACGTTCCTCATGCACTCAATGATTTGTTGGTGATTTTTCAGTGTAATGGAAACCATGTCACGGTCTTCTTCCACTTTTCCGGCTTCTTCCACCAAGGAGGCATCCAAGTATTCTGTCATATTGCTCATTGGACGCTGGCGCAGAGTGAGGATACGCTCCGCAATTAGGTCTATTTGAGTGCGAGCGTCCCTGTATAGTTTTTCAAATTGCTCATGGAGGGCAAAGAAGTTCTCCCCTTGCATATTCCAATGAAAATTTCGCATATTTTGGTAATATACATGGTGGCAAGCCAATAACTGGTTCAGCTCTTTTACCGTTTTATTCACTTTTGTTTTTTCAATTCCTAGGTAATCCATGATTTATATTTTTTACTTTGTTAGTAATGATTGATTTCAGCGGTAAAACGATGGTGTTTACTGGATGTTCATTGGAAAAATAAAAAAGGCAGGACAATTTTGCCCTGCCTTAATTTATATAAAATACGGAATCTGGATTGCGTATTTTATATTCAGCATTTGGGGTAAAGCTGTTTTTTAGCTCTCGCTGAGTATGACGTACAATGTGTAAATAATACCTGGCAAAATTCCCAAAATCCAAAGAAGGAGGGAAATCCAGAATCGATTGGAAATCCCGTCATATATTGCCATTGCTAATGGCGCAAGAAGTATCGCCAAAATCACCAATAACAGCGTATTGGTATCAGCCCCATTCTTTTTTGCCGATTTCACTGCTTGCTTTACGGCTTTGCGTTTTTCCCTTTTCTCTTTGGCACTCAGGTTTTTCCAATCGCTCTTAGCGGCTTTCGCTGCATCCATTTCAAGTGCAGGGGCTGATTCATCGCTGGAAACAGCCGTCGCAGCTTCTTTTGTTGCCGTGTTAACGGCGGAAGATGCAGCAAAACTGGTCGTTGCGAAGCAGAAAAAACCTGCGATGGCAAGTACGAAGTAGCATTTTTTCATCATGATAAGAATGTTTTAAGTTTAAAATTTTTACCTAGAAACCATTTGAACTGGCAATGTTCAATTCTGTGGCAATATTTTCCAAATATTGCCACAGAAAAAAACTTATCGTCATTTCATTTTTTGAGCGAAGCTTTTTCGAGGTAGTCCTTTGGTGGCGCTATAAAAAAAGCTGCCGACAAAAAGATACTGCTGCTCGGAAATGCTTCAATACGACCATCCCGACGGGTGCCGGGCAATATGAAACGGCTGTCGAAATTGTAAGAATACCCGCCTTTTAAAGAGAACCAAGTCCATTTGCTCAATTTATTGGTTTCCCATTCCAAGAAAGCTTGGGCAGCGGAGTTCTTAAAGATATAAGGAACGGGTGCGTTCTCGCCCGGTGGTTGCAGGTCGAGGGAATAGGCGCTGCTCACGTATTCGGTTCCGAAGCTTAAAATATTGCGGTCATTCAGGTTGTGGCGCAGCTTCATGCGCAGCGGCAAAATCGCTTCCAAGCCCCATTTATCCGAAAAATTTCGGTTGTAAATTAGGATAGGTACGGCAGTATAACGACTGAAATTATCCATGAACATCACCCCGAAACCCATTTCGGCATCCTCGTTGCGCTTCAGCCCCAAGATGGCCGCCACCCGGTACACCATGTAGCGGCGGTCGAGATTCACCAGACCATGAAAGCTGCCATTGCTGGAAGCTTCCAGTCGGAAAGTCAGGTAGGCCCGCTCGGTGAGGGCTTTGAAAAGGTAGCCCGTCAGGCGGGTGCGGTGCAACCTAACCCCATCCAAAGGCCCAAAAGCATATTGACTGCTCGGCTCAATGCCATCGAATTCATAGCGCTCGTAGGAGTGGTACAGGTCGCCGAGTATTTTCCATTCCTCCTTGTTCAGCAGCGGGAATTTCAGTTTGGCCTCGAAGCGTTCCTTGTAGGCTACTTCATTGCTGCCATTGTCTTGTTCTTTCCAGCCGCCGCCATTTAGGTTAAACCTTGGCTGGCGCTCGTACTCGATGCTGAGACCACGTCCCGGCGAGCCGTTTCGGATACCCGGCTTGACAAATATATTGCCCACGACCGGCGTAGGTAGGTCTTGTGCCATGAGCAACATTGGTACAAAGGCCAAAAGGAGCAAATGCAGGTATTTCATGCTATCTCGTTTTGTTTAATGGCGGTCGGTGCCAAGCACTTTGCCGTCAGGCGTTATTCGGATGTCCTGTTTGTGGCCGTCGGTTTTGTATTCGATGTCATAAAAACGCCCCTCTTTGTTGCTGTCCACAAACTCGATTTCCACGATGTCTTTTTTCTTGTCCTCATCCTTGAAAGCCGCCTTCGTGGCCTCTGGGAGGTCATCCCATTTCACACTGATTTCCGTTTCTACCCAATTTCCGTCTGCTTCAAAATCGGCCCGAAAATGAGTGCCATCCTGCATAAACCCAGCCTCGTGCCGGGCATTTCTGTCAATGCTCCAAACCACTTTTTCAGCATTCGGATATTTTTCCTCAAAAGCCTTCAAGACCTCTTCGGGCGGGCCAGCCAACTGGCAGCTGGCGAATAAGTAGGTCAGGGCTAGGAGCAGGATTCGCATGGTGTTTAATTTATTGTGATAAACAAAAGGGTACCTCTGGTTGGAGAGATACCCTTTTTATCTGGTGACATTTAGTTAAAAAGCAGAGTCAATGAATTTCTTCAAATTCTCTTTCGTCTCCCCGGTCTTCTTTTGGAGGTTGCCCATGAACTCGTCTTCTTTGCCTTCTTCGTAAACGAGGTCATTGTCGGTAAGGTCGGCATATTGTTGCTTCAATTTACCTTTGACGATGTTCCAGTTGCCACGTACTTGATCTGTGAATGCGCTCATGATTAATGTTTTTATAGTTAGAAAAAATGGTTTAAAGCTTTAAAAAAAAGTGCCTGTGCAGTGCATGCACAGGCACAACATTCTTCTCTTTCAAAATGAAAACTTCGCTAAAAAAGGACTTATGTTTTTGGTTGAAATGGCGGTTAAATAGTGTCTTTGATGTGTTTGTTTTTTCATTAAAACGGGTCAAGTAATTGGGTGTTCAATGCAGGGTTATTTTTTTTGTCTTTTTTTGAAACTTAAACTCAAGCCAAAAACCAACTTATTATAAACCCTTATAAACCCAGCCCGACAATCGCAAGCTTAATTAAAAATTATTTCACCTTTACCCGAAGCGCTTTCAATCCCTGCGTTTCTTGCAGTTTTTCCAGCTCCAGTTCTTCAATTTCCGGCTCTATATGCCCTTCCAATATCAGGAAATCGCAAAACGCCAGGTACACCTGTCGCATCTCGTCCGTGGCATACACGATGGCAATCTTGTCAGGCTGTGTCAGGCGCTCCTCCGTGCCCAAAATACAGGCTTTGTCAATCCTTTTTTTGATAATTTCATACCGAATATTGTATGCACCGTCCACGTCGAAAAACTTTTCGTCCATGCGGAAGCGCACCGAAATCGGCTGCCCGTAAACAAAAATCAACTGCGCCGCTTCCAACGGCAACGGCATTTCCTGCTTCAGTGCCTGCATCCGGCGGGTCACTTCGCACATCGTTTGCAGTTGCCAGAGCCGCAGGTTGTTCAGCTGAAATTCGGAAAACTTGTCGTGCCGCAGCAGCGACTGTCCGGCATAAAGCTCGAACTGCACGCCATCCGTCTGGTATTTTTCAAAAAAATGGGGAATCATCCGCTGCGCCTTTTCATCGGCCTGGTCCACCAATTCGGAGAGCGTCTCGTTGATGAGATGTACGCTATCTTCATAAGCCTTTCGGCGGTCGTACACGATTTCGAGGTTCTTGTCGAGCTTCGCAAAATAGTCGTGTACCGCCTTTTTTGTCACGGCGTCACGCTCCGCAAATTCCCGCAGGAGCGGATGCACTTCGCATTGAACGAAGTTCAAGAAAAACGGCTCATCGCTGGACTGCATCTCGTCTTCAAGGCGCACCAAATAAGCATCCGTCCGCTGCTGAACTTGGCGAAGCAGCGGAAAATCCAAGCGTTTCACCATCAATTTCAGCACCCCAGCTATCAGTGTCAACTGTGTTTTTATATCCTCCCGAATGGTATTGTTGCGGGTCATGGATGAACTCACAATGTCAGACTGGGCATACAACGGATAAATATCCTTGAAAACAATAGGCTCCATGACGGCCTTGCCCCGTGCGTCCATTTTGGCAAGGTAGCGCTCCGCCACTTCCACGAACCGCCACTCCACTGATGGGTGCATCGCCGTGAATTTTTGGCGCATCACCGCCTCTATCCGGTTGGCATGTTCTTCCTGCTGTTGGTCCATGCAGCGGCTGATTTGCGGCAGCACTTTGCGAAGCTGAATATCGGTAAAACTATTAATGGCAAACGGCTCTGCAGCGCCAAGCTCCAACAGGCCAATCACCGCCCCGGC
>JBGSWN010000164.1:0-7921 GCA_041752395.1 Saprospiraceae bacterium
ATGAACTGATGCTGGAAAGAATTTTTTGCGTGTTTGGGAAAGCAGCAGACCCGCTAAAAAATCATCCCGCTATTGTACATATCAGGAACTTCGGCGTCAAGGCAGCTGCTTAGGCGCTTAAAGACTCACAGACTATTGAATTTTGACCGCCTCTGGAAAATCAATCGGACAGATATTATTGCACATATAGCCGATTTTGCCGCTGATGGTGATATTGATGGGCCCGTGCCTGTAAGTATCCTAAAATGGCCCGGAAGAAAAAACCCTGAATCTTTGACTGCAAATGGTTTTGAATTACCTGACCAGCCCTTGGCACCTTTTATTGACAGAAATGGTAATGGGATTTATGAACCAAAATCTGGTGATTATCCCCAATTTCTTGGTGACCAGGCCATTTGGTGGGTGTTCAACGATGAGGGGGGAGATGCCATACACGGTGAGACTAATGCAACTGCAATCGGGGCTGAAGTGCAAGCGATGGCTTATGCGTTTAAAGGTGAAAACGATGAGGATTTGGCCAATACCACATTCTATGATTTCACAATCATAAACCGTGCAAATGAAAACATTGACAACTTATACACATCCCTATGGTTTGATGATAGCTTTGGTTGCTCTGAGGATGATTATTTCGGCTGTATTTCCGCTGAAAAAATAGCGTTCCTTTATAACCAAGATGCCTTGGATGGCAGTTCAAATTGTGAATGTTATTGTGATAATATCCCTATCACTGGGATAAAGATTTTGGATGGGCCAAAAAATGAAGCAGGAGTGGATGTGGGTTTTTCATCTTTCACTTATTTCAACAATAATGGTTTTTCTGGATTACAGCCGGCCACAACCGACCCAGTTACTGGGGTTGAGTTTTACAACTATATGACCGGATATTGGCGGGATGGAACTCCTTTTTCATATGGAGGAACCGGGTATAATGTGAATGGTTTGCAACCGTATAACTATGCCTTTGATGGAAACCCAAGCGATGTCCAAAGTTGGTCAATGTGTAACAACGATCAAATTTCGCAATATGATCAGCGATTGCTGATAAGCTCTGGGCCATTCAAACTTGAACCCGGTGCCCGCACCTCCGTCAGTTACGCCGTCATGACCAAATTCGGCATCCAATACCCCTGCCCAGACATTACTCCCCTCATCGAAATGGGAAGGGCTATTGAAACTTTTCACGCTGGCCTGACGCCCACAGATGAAACTCCACCCAACCTTTCTGCCACCTATTTTTACCCCAACCCCCTCCTTTCCGAAGGGAAACTCACCGCCAACGGCGAAGCCTTGGAGTCAGTCAGGTTATTCAGTTTGGACGGGCGCATTGTACGGGAATACAACCACCTGAATACCCAAGAACTGACCATCGAACGAGGCGGGCTGCCGATCGGTTTTTACCTGTACTCGGTTTTGCTCCGCAATGGACAATTAGCTTCGGGCAAAATTGTGGTGCAATAAAACAAAACGAAATAATGATTCGATAAAAGCCTGCACCGATTTGGTGCGGGCTTTTGTTTTGGGATTTAATGCTTTAAAACAAGTGTTCACAGGCTGTAATTATTGTGGCCAATCTAAAAAGTCTTAATTCCAAGGGCTAGGGCATGGTGATTTTTAGCATTATATTTCTACCTTAGCATTTCACATTTCAAACCTTTTAGTATGAAAAAATCTATACAAACATCAATTTTAGCACTGCTAGCTTGCCTATTGGCCATTTCCACCGCGAATGCCCAAGGCCCTGACGCATTTGGGTACACCTGGAAAAAATCCACAGACCCAGGAGGCCCTACTTACAACTGGATTGACATCACTTCCACTGGCACCCAAGTGACTGGGCTTGCTGACGACAACTCTGTTGCTTTCGTACAAATGGGCATGGACTTCCGTTTTTATTGGTCGGATTATGACAAGATAAAAATAGGCTCCAATGGCTGGCTCAGCTTCGACAATGTTTCGAACATTGCTTCTTGCTTTCCGGTAATTCCGACTGTTGGCGGCCCCAACAACCTTATCTGCCCGATGATGGCCGACTTGAATTTTGACAACGGCTCGCCAGGTAAGGTTTACACTTACCATGACCAAACCCCCGGCAATGAAAAATTCATCATCTCTTACGAAGATGTGACATTTTGGACACAGGCCAACCCGATTTTTGGCTCTAATACCTTCCAAGTGATACTGTCGAAGGCTGATAGTTCCATCACTTTTCAGTATGCGACCATGGACCCTGATTTTACTTATACCTGCACAGGCTCGGGCAAGGTGGCTGCGGGCATTGAGAACCTAACCGGCAATATCGGGCTTCAAGCTTACAGTGGTACGGTGCCACCTTCCAACACTGCCGTTAAGTTTTACTATCCGCAGGTTATTACTTTGAGTATCAAAGATGTTGGGCCTACGAGCAACCAGAATGCTGAAAATGAAGGGATTTTCTTAATAAAAGGCAGTACAGTTTCTTTAAACAGTACCATCTCGAATACCGGGAATACGGCCGTTACCTCCCTCATCAACGTAGGTGCCGAAGTCACCTCGTTTCCAGCTGGTGGAAATGTCTACACAGATGACCAAAGCATTTCCGCTTTGGCTGCTGGAGCTAGCGAAGTCGTGAATTTTACGAGTGCAACCGCAAATTGGGATGCTGGCACCTATTTCTTCAATGTAATCATTGACAACAACGATGACATAAACCCTACCAATGACCTGAATGCAACAGAAATAGATGTGATAGACACGACAGGTAGTATTGCTACGTTTGGCTACGTCACTGGCGTAAATGCAGGCGGCACTATCCAATGGGCTGGCGGCGGTGATGGCTCTGGCGGCGGTGGCATCGAGATTGAATCACCAGTTTATCCAATCATCGTTGCGGCTGTGGAAGCAGGGATAGCGGGCGGCTCTACAGATGGTTTCACCTTTAAAATATTTGACGATGACGGTCCGAATGGTGGCCCTGGTACAGAGCTCACTTCCCAGGTGATTACGGCAGGAGACTACACCGCTGGTGGATGGAACCAATATTTGTTGGATAATCCGGTAACGATAACTTCTGGAAGCTTCTACGTAGGCTGGTTCATGGGCGGCAATACCGTTGCCCTAATCGTCGAAACAGAAGGCCCGCTTTCCAACCGTTCTTACGAAATCCTTTCCAACACATGGGCTAAATACCGTACACCTGCCGACATTATGCTCCGGGCAATCGCTGAGATAGTTCCACAACCATCCGGCACTAACAATTTAGTAAATGATTCCCGAATAGAAATTTTCCCAAACCCAAGCAACGGTAAATTCACCATTGACAACAGGTTGGGCGAGGTTGCGGTAGAAAACCCTCGGATTTTCAACGCTTTGGGAGCCATAGTTTTTGAAGGAAAACAAAATATTCCTGCTGGCCAGCAAACTCAAATAATTGCCAACCTGCCAACTGGCGTCTATCTTCTGGAATTGAAAACACTCGATGGCAAACGGGTTGTCAGAAAAGTGGCCGTGAATTGATGGCAAAGCATGAAGCACAAATTTTAGCGCAATAAATCTGGAAGCCTGCACCGACTCGGTGCAGGCTTTTTTTTTGTTGCCAAAACAGTCTCCGCACAGTAGCTTTGACCCGCTTTTTGAAAAAAACGAACTAGGAGCAAAAGCAGTGGAAATAGCAGTTTGCGGTTTTGCTTCGCAATTATGTTTTGAAAAAATTATTTTCTAAAAACATCATTCCAAAACCTGAAAAGCAACGCACAGACAAAACCTGTCCATGAACATCACCCCGTTTGAACATGTTTCCGTGCAGCTTCACCAATCATCAATCAACAGCCACCAAATTATGAAAATAGCCCTCGCCCAACTCAATTTCTTCGTCGGTGATTTCGACGGCAACGTGAACAAGATGCTTGCCGCCGTTGGCGAAGCAAAAACGCAAGGCGCCGACCTCGTCGTGTTCCCCGAACTGTCCACCTGCGGCTATCCGCCCCGTGATTTTTTGGAGTTCGACGACTTCCTCCGCCGCTCCGAGCGGGCCGTCCTGAAAATGGCAGAAGCCGCCCAAGGCATCGCCATCGTGGTAGGTTCGCCGAGCCGAAACCCCGTCATCGAGGGCAAAGACCTGTTCAATTCCGCCTATTTTCTCGAAGATGGTAAAGTGAAGCATGTGCAGCACAAAGCCCTGCTGCCCACTTACGATGTCTTCGATGAGTACCGCCATTTCGAGCCAGCTACGGAGTTCAAGGTGGTTGAATTTAAGGGTAAAAAAATCGCCCTCAGCATCTGCGAAGACCTCTGGAACCTCGGCAACGAGAACCCGCTCTACACCGTCGTGCCGATGGATGAGATGATACCCCAAAAGCCCGACCTCATCGTCAACATCAGCGCCTCGCCGTTCACCTACAGCCATGCAGCGGAGCGCATCCACGTGCTGCGGGCCAACGTGCAGCGTTATGGTTTGCCCATGGTTTATTGTAACCAAGTTGGTTCGCAGACGGACATCATTTTCGATGGTGGCAGCATCGTTATTTCACCCGACGGCAATGTTTTTGAAGAAATGGTCTATTGGGAAGAAAGTGTAAAAACCTTTGATTTACAGGAAGTTATGACGGGTGGTCGCCACCTGGAGCAGCCCAAAGAAAAGATTGCGCTCATCCACGACGCCCTCGTTTTGGGCATCCGTGACTACTTCGGGAAGCTTGGTTTCAAGCAGGCCATCCTCGGCCTCAGCGGCGGCATTGACTCGGCAGTAGTGGCCGTGCTGGCTGCCCGTGCCCTCGGCGAGGACAATGTGCGGGTGCTGCTCATGCCCTCGCAGTTCAGCTCCGACCACTCTATCAACGACGCCCGTGCGCTGGCCGTGAACCTTGGCATCCAATACGACATCGTACCCATCGAGCCGATTTTTACGAAGTACGAAGAGACGCTGAAACCGCATTTTCTTGGCTACCCAAACAACGTTACGGAGGAGAACATCCAAGCACGGGTGCGGGGCATGTTGCTCATGGCCATGTCCAACAAATTTGGCAACATTCTACTCAATACCACCAATAAAAGCGAAATGGCCGTAGGCTACGGCACGCTCTACGGCGATATGTGCGGCGGCCTCAGCGTTTTGGCCGATGTTTACAAAACGGAGGTGTACCAACTGGCCGCCTACATGAATAAGGACGGCATTGTCATTCCTGAAAACACCATCACGAAGCCGCCCAGCGCCGAGCTTCGACCCAACCAAAAAGACAGCGACAGCCTGCCAGAATACGATATTTTGGATGCCATTCTGTACCAGTACATCGAGCAGCGGCAAGGCCCGCACGAAATTATCCGCATGGGTTTTGATGAGGCCACGGTGCGCCGTGCATTGAAGTTGGTGAACATGAGCGAGTTCAAACGGCACCAAGCTGCGCCCGTACTGCGGGTTTCGTCGAAGGCGTTCGGGGTGGGGCGGCGGTTGCCGATTGTGGGGAAGTATTTATCCTAAAAATGACAAATAGCCTAACCAAACTTGGCTTTGCTTGTTGTTTCAAATAAATTCACCAAAATTTGAAATCTTTTGTTGTTGCGGCTTTTTTGGAACTGCCCAACAATTCAACAATCAAACAATCCAGATTTTATGAAAAACTTTTCCCTTTTCTGCTGCGCACTGCTCGCAATCTTCGCCTTCACCCGCTGCACCAACGACACGGTGGCCGATAAATCGGGCGAAGCCATGGCGCAATTTGCCAGTGACAGCGAGTTTACGAAGATGCACGAAACGCCACAAGTCATTGATTATCAAGGCAAAGGCGAAATGATGAACCTCCGCACCACAGATGGTGGCATGACGAAGGTGTATGTCATCAAGACTGCCGAGCCGACCCAAAAATTCGTTTATGTGATTCACGAATGGTGGGGCTTGAACGACCAGGTTAAGCAGGAAGCTGACCGCCTTTTCGACGAACTCGGCAACGTGACGGTGGTCGCTCTCGACCTGTACGATGGCAAGTCAACCACCAACCCCGACGAGGCTGGCAAGCTGATGGGGAGTTTGAGCCAAGAACATCGGGAAGCCATCGTGAAAGGTGCGTTGGCCTATGCTGGCAAGGACGGCCAAGTGGCTACCATTGGCTGGTGCTTCGGCGGCGGCTGGTCACTCCGCACGAGCATCCTCGCTGCCGAGCGGGGCGTTGGCTGTGTGATGTACTACGGTATGCCGGTGGAAAAAGCCGACGAACTTGCCCCGCTCCAAGCGGACGTGCTCGGACTTTTTGCGAAGCAAGACAAGTGGATAAACGAAGACGTGATTACCAAATTCGAGACGCTAGCCAAAGCGACTGGCAAGCAGGTAGAAGACCACTGGTTTGATGCCGACCATGCTTTTGCCAACCCATCCAGCCCACGCTACAACGAAGCTGCTGCGCAAGAGGCGAACGCGCTGGCGCTTGCTTTCCTTCGGAAGAAACTGGGTGAATAATTAAGAATTGAAAATGGAGAATTGAAAATTTGCAACGCTTTTCAATTCTCCATTTTTCATTCTCAATTAAAAAGCATCTACCTCCTCGTAAGCCCGAATCACCGCCATTTCCCCTTCTTTTCCCTTTCCAGAATTGCCGTGCTCCATGCCCAGCACCCCTGTGAATCCATGCTCATGGATGTGTTTGAATAGGTTTTTGTAATTCACCTCGCCCGTCGTCGGCTCATTGCGGCCCGGCTCGTCCCCAACCTGGAAATAAGCAATTTCATCCCAGCAGAGGTCCATGTTTACCGTCATGCGGCCCTCGTTTCGCTGCATGTGCCACATATCAAAAAGGATTTTACAGGAAGGCGAATTCACGGCTTTGCAGAGCAAATAGGTCTGGTCTGAGTAGCGCATGAACAAGTCGGGCGTGTCACTGAGCGGCTCCAGCACCATCACCAGACCGTGGGGTTCGAAGATGGCAGCGGCCTGGCGCAAAGACTCGATGACATGGCTGGTCTGGATGCCCATCGGCAGTTGGCGGGCGAAGTTGCCGGGCACGACGGTCATCCATTTGGCGTTCACCCGCTTGGCCGTTTCAACGGCATCGTGGCACGCTTTGATGAATTTTTCCCGCCACTCCTTGTCGCCGCTGGTGAGCGAAGTGGAGAGCGGCCAATTGTCGAAACTGACGACGAAAACGCCCATCGTCATGCCCAGTTTGGCCATCGTCTCCCCGATTTTCGATTGCATTTCGGGTGTGCGGCCCATCATGCCGTTGTCTTCCATGGCGGTAAAGCCTTGGTCGGCCATGAACTTGAGTTGGTCAATCAAGTCCTTGCCTGCCGAGTTTTCAAACATGCCGAAGTGGGGCGCATATTTCAGTTTGAATTTACGGGCAGTGTCGGGATTTGCCCCATTGGCAACGGTGGATATTGTGGTGCCTGCGGCAACGGCTGCCGTAGAAAGCAGGCTGTTTTTCAAAAAAATGCGTCGTTCCATGTATTGTTAAGTTTTGTTTTGGTGAAAAAAGCCATTTGCGGAGTCAAGTCTGTGTGTTAGGGAAACATTGATGCATAGCTGCCGTTTCGCAAACCCAGAACTTGCGCAGCGAAAGGTAGGCAAACTTTCAAAAAACTTTGGAAGCGTAAGTAATTGAGGGTTTATTTACCAAGTTCCCGCTATATCTTTGCCGAAATAGTTGGCAGTTAGACAGTTGGCAGTGTGCAGTCAGTGTATTCTAAAACTGGAAACTAGGTTGTTTAAGTTAGTTTTGAAATATTAGGGATGCAGTTCCTTTTTCGACCAAAGCGAGCAGTGCCAGAAACGCAGTCACCGACTGCAAACTGCAAACTGCCGAACTGCCAACTCAAAGGAGAGGTGCCAGAGTGGTCGATCGGGACGGTCTCGAAAACCGTAGTACGGGCAACTGTACCGAGGGTTCGAATCCCTCCCTCTCCGCAACATGTTGAAAACCAGGTGGTTAATTTGAAGAATCGCCTAATTTTCATT
>JBGSWN010000165.1:0-27943 GCA_041752395.1 Saprospiraceae bacterium
CAAGACGAGCGACTATTTCGACTACGAACAGCTTGGCCAACAGTTTGGCTATGCACTGGTAGAAGCAGTTGGGACGATTGACGGAAAGAAATATTTCACTGGGGCAGCCTGCCAAGGAATCTGTGGAACTTCCTCGGCACCGAATGGCACTTGGCTGGAACCAGGATATTATAAAGTCGGCGTTTACATCGCCAAAAGCGAACCCAATGCCTTGGAATTCAAGCTGTTAGACTAATCGCCAGTGATAAATCTTCCATGGGTTTTGTCTATTTTTCAGCAAGAATCAGTTTGCAAAATCTTAAATCCCAAATCGTAAATCCTAAATCCTCACATGTCGCAAATCCACACAGACACTACCAGCCTCAACAAATTCATCAGCGACACGGGCTATTGTTCCCGCCGGGAAGCCGACAAAATCATCAAAGAAGGGCGAGTGACCATCAATGGCGTGGTAGCGATTTTAGGGAATCGGGTAGGGGAGAACGACACAGTGCTTATCAACGGGAAGCCCTTGAACGGCAAAGAACTTCCCATTTACATCGCTTTCCACAAACCCGTCGGTGTCACCTGCACCACGGAGACGAATGTGATGGGAAATATCATCAGCTTCATCAACCACCCCAAGCGGATTTTTCCCATTGGGCGACTGGACAAGCCCTCAGAGGGCCTGATTTTCCTCACCAACGATGGCGACATTGTCAACAAAATACTGCGGGCTGGCAACAACCACGAAAAGGAATATTGGGTTAAAGTGGACAAGCCCGTCACGGACGATTTTATCAAAAAAATGGGCGCTGGCGTGCCGATTTTGGACACCGTGACGAAGCGCTGTTTTGTGGAGAAAACAGACAAATTCGGCTTCAAAATTATCCTCACGCAGGGTCTGAACCGCCAGATTCGACGTATGTGCGAATATTTTGGCTACGAGGTCGTCAGGCTGAAGCGCACCCGGATTATGAACGTGACGATGGAAAAAATTCCCGTTGGAACATGGCGCTATTTGACGGAGATGGAAATGGCAGCGATTGAGCGGATGTTGGCGGGGTCGAGCAAGACGATGGAGGCGTCGGTGGTGGATGGGGATTTGGAATGAGAAATGAATGTTAAGCTTTCTTATTCGCCACAATTTCCGCCAGATTGATTGCCAGTCCCTCCACAACTTCCACATCCACCGTCCAGTCCAAAGTAAGCCAAGGTTGGCCAGCTTCTGCTACCATCACCTTTTTGTTCTTCGTGAAAATCCAGATTACTTTTTGAACGCCGAAGTTGTGGTAATCCGTAACTTTTTCGAGTACGTAGTCCATTTCGGTCGTGTCCTCGGTGTCAGCGCTAACATCAATTTCGATAGTTATTTCTGCTGGCACATTTGAGTAATGTTCATCAATGACGATTTTGTCAGCCTTGAAAATAGCAAGGTCAGCGCCTCGCTTATCTGTTTTAGACAGGTTGAACCCTTGCTCGCCCGAGGTTAATTCGTAACCATTTGCTATCAAGAAATCCCCCAAAAAGATAGTTATTCTGGTTTTCAACCAAGCTTGTAGTGTGCTGTCCATTTTGATTTCTTCAAAGGTTTTTGTTTTGTTGAGCACGTCCTTGTAGCCTTTGTAATAAATAGGCTTGCCATTCCTGACTTCGTAAATCAGGTAATCTGGCACTTTGACTTTAGTCCTACTTTGCTTTTTCTCTATCGTAACTCCCATCTGTTGGATTTTTTTCAAAAATACTTGAATTGTCTTGAAAAACAAAAATAACAGCGGCCAGTTCGCCTAGCCTTTGTACAGCACCTTCCCACCCACCATCGTCATCACCACCTTCGTTTTCAAAATCTCTTCGTCCGAACAATTCATCAAATCATTTGACAAAACAACGATGTCCGCAACTTTGCCGGGAGAGAGCGTTCCCTTCCAATCATCTTCAAAAGCCGCATAAGCACAGGAAGCCGTGTAACTTTTGATGGCCTGCGCCCTCGACATTTTTTGTTCGGGGAAAAGTTCGAGGCCAGTATCTGTTGGCTGGTGGCGTTTTCTGGTCACACTTGCGTAAAAACACTCAATGGGCGAGACATCCTCCACCGGTACATCTGTCCCGTTGATAACCACTGCGCCAGCTTCGAGCAGGCTCTGCCAAGGGTAAGCGCCTGTCCGTGCCCGTTCTTCCCCCAATCTTTTCACCACAAAAGGCGCATCACTGGTGCAGTGGATGCCCTGCATGGCAGCGATGACCCCCAGTTTTGCGAAGCGAGGAATATCCGCTGGGGCAATATGTTGTGCATGTTCGCTGCGCCAACGCAACGATTGCAGATTGCGGATTGCGGATTGCGGATTGGTCGTGACTTCTTCCATCAGGTTCAGCAATTCACGGTTCGCCCGGTCGCCGATGGTATGCACGCAGAGCTGCATTTTTTTGTCAAAAGCGAGCTTCGCAATGGCTTTCACTTCTTCGATGGGTGTGGTGTTTTGACCCACAAAATCGGGCTTGTCGTTGTACGGAGCCAGCAGCCATGCGCCGTAGGAACCAAGCGCCCCGTCAATTTCCGTCTTGATGGCCCGGCACGTGAAATGGCGGTTGCCCACATTAATTATAGGGAAGCCGTCGAGATGGCCCGTGAGTTCTTGGGAGGAGTGGCGTACCATCGCCCAAAGCCGCAGGCGCAACTTACCTTCCTCGGCCATTTTTTGGTAGCGCTCAATTTCATCGAAATGTGAGCCTGCGTCTTGGAAACTGGTGACGCCGTGTTTCAGGCATTCCTGCTGGGCCAGTTCGATGCCTTTTTGCCAGCGTTCCAATTGCGCCGCTGGCGGTAGGGTGGCGAGGTACTCTTGGTGGACCTTCGCAATCGCCGACATGGCCCGCTCCTCGAACACGCCGATGGCTTCGACCCCTGGCGCACGTACGATGTGTCCACCTGCGGGGTCGGGGGTTTCTTTCGAAATACCAGCGGCGTCCATGGCGGCCTTGTTGGCGATGAGGGCATGGCCGCTGGCATGGCGCAGCACGACCGGGTTATTCGGAGAAACCTCGCTCAGGTGGTCGTGGTAGGGGTAGCCTTGCACGTGTTTTTCCAATGCCTCGTCCCATTTTTCCTGGTGCCAGCCTCGGCCTATAATCCATTCGCCAGGCTTGGCTTTTTTTGTAGCTTCGGCTACTTGCGCCACGATTTCGTTCCAATTTTTTGACTTCAAAAAATTGAGGTCAATGAGGCTGTAACCCATGCCGGAGAAATGGCCGTGTCCTTCGATGAAGCCGGGCATAGTGAACTGGCCTTTCAGGTCAATGACCTCGGTTTTTTCACCTTTGAGTTCTGCCATGTCCGCATCCGAGCCAATTTTGAAGACTAGCCCATCCTTGATGGCAATCGCCTGTGCATTTGGATTTGATTCATCAACGGTGTACACATTGCCGTTGAGGAGGATGGTATCGGCCTCGACTTGTTTTTTTTGACAAGAAAGCAGGGTGAGCAAGAGGAAAAGAAACAAGAACTTTTGCATGACAGATGATGTTTGATGCGAGCATTTTAAAAGGTGCAAACCTACTGCGAACATAGCTGGCTGCCACGACATATTTTACAATTGTGAGCTTGCATTTTGAAACCAAATCAAATCTGGCGAGTATGACTGGTTGGCTTGTGAAAATTCCAAGGCAAAAAGCCAGCGCAGCATACGACCAACGACCGGTAATTCCTGAATAGTTTTTAACAAAATTATTTTTGGAGAAACTTGAAAAATAATAGCTAAAAAGCGCTACATTTGCGCTCGCTTTTCGAGAACCCTCCTTTTTGGTGGGAGTAAATTGGTCAAATTCGCTTGGAATAATGCGTTTTTTCACCTTTTGAAGCGAGGAAAAGCATAGTAAATACAAAGCATTTATGCCAACCATCAATCAATTAATCCGTAAAGGAAGAAAGAAAGTTGTGGTCGCCAGCAAGTCTCGTGCATTGGGTTCATGCCCACAGCGCCGCGGAGTTTGCACAAGGGTGTACACGACTACTCCAAAGAAGCCGAACTCGGCACTTCGTAAAGTTGCCAAAGTACGTCTGACCAACCAGATTGAAATCATTGCCTATATCCCAGGTGAAGGTCACAACCTTCAGGAGCACTCCATCGTACTCGTACGTGGCGGCAGGGTAAAGGACTTGCCGGGTGTACGTTACACCATCGTTCGTGGTGCATTGGATACTGCTGGTGTGAACAACCGGAAGAAAAGCCGGAGCCAGTATGGTACCAAGCGTCCGAAACCAGGTCAAGTTGCTGCACCAACCAAAGGCGGCAAGAAGAAATAGGTTGCCAGTTCGGCAGTTGGCAGTTTGCAGTTGGTGAGTGCATTATTTTGAAAAATGCAGCCTGAATTCGCAAGGGGTCAAAGTCGGATGATTGAATCAAAAAGGTTTTTCATCAATTTATAAAGTTTACTCAAAATGAGGAAGCATAAACCGAAACCCAGAATATTGTTGCCAGACCCTCGGTACAGCGATATAGTGGTTACCCAATTCGTGAACAACATGATGTTGTCGGGCAAAAAGTCCACGTCATTCATGCTATTTTATAACGCAATGGATTTGGTTGCTGACCGTCTGAAGCAGGACGAGCACCAGGTTTTCAAGAAAGCCTTGAACAACGCCATGCCACAAGTGGAAGTAAAAGCTCGCCGTGTAGGTGGCGCTACTTTCCAAATCCCACAGGAAATCCGTGCAAAGCGCAAAGTTTCCATCGGGATGAAGTGGTTGATCCGTTTTGCCCGTGAACGCAGCGGCAAAGGTTTCGCTGAAAAATTGGCAGCAGAAATCATTGCAGCAAGCAAAGGTGAAGGAGCTGCTGTAAAGCGTAAAGAGGATATGCACCGCATGGCAGAAGCCAACCGTGCATTTGCTCACTTCCGCACTTAATTTTTTTGAAACCCATTGAAATTATTTGGGCGTAGTTATTATCCTGTGAAATATCAGACCATAAAGCATTGATTTTCAATAATTTGTGGAATTTTACAAATAGTTTGCGCCTTCATTTTTCTAAACCCTTACAGGGAAAAGTCATGTCAAGAGATCTTAGATTTACCCGAAACATCGGGATTGCAGCACATATTGATGCCGGTAAAACGACAACTACTGAGCGAGTTCTCTATTACACCGGTATGACCCACAAAATCGGTGAGGTTCACGATGGCGCCGCCACCATGGACTGGATGGAGCAGGAGCAGGAGCGTGGCATCACGATTACCTCTGCCGCTACCAAAACTGAGTGGAAATGGGCAGGTGACACATACACCATCAATATTATTGACACACCTGGTCACGTTGACTTTACCGTTGAGGTAGAACGTTCACTCCGTGTATTGGATGGCGCAGTTGCACTTTTCTGTGCCGTGTCTGGTGTGGAGCCACAGTCTGAGACTGTTTGGCGTCAAATGGACCGTTACAAAGTGCCACGTATCGGTTTTGTAAATAAAATGGACCGTTCAGGTGCCGATTTCTTCAACGTTGTAAACGATGTGAAGACGAAGCTTGGCGCACGTGCCGTACCACTTCAAGTTCCAATCGGAGCTGAAGAGACCTTCAAAGGCGTAGTTGACCTCATTACCAACGAAGCTCGTATCTGGAACGAAGATGATCAGGGTATGACATACAACGTCATCCCAATTCCTGCTGACTTGGTTGACACGGTAGCAGAGTATCGTGAAAAAATGATTGAAGCTGCTGCTGAGTACGATGACAATTTGATGGAGAAGTATTTTGAAGACCAAACTTCCATCAGTCCAGATGAAATCCGTGCTGCGCTTCGCAAGGCTATTATTAATATGAGCATCACGCCTATTCTTTGTGGTTCTGCCTTCAAGAACAAAGGTGTTCAAGCTATGCTTGATTCTGTTTGCACTTACTTGCCTTCCCCAGCTGACGTTGATGCCATCATCGGTACCAACCCAGAAACGGAGCAAGAAGAAAGCCGTCAGCCAGTTTCATCGGAGCCATTCTCAGCATTGGCATTCAAAATTGCCACCGACCCTTATGTTGGCCGCCTTTGTTTTATCCGTGTTTACTCGGGTGCCTTGAATGCTGGCGATTCAGTACTCAATACTCGTTCTGACAAGAAAGAGCGTATATCGAGGTTGTATCAAATGCACGCCAACAAGCAAAACCCGATTGATAAGGTAGAAGCGGGTGACATCGCAGCCGCTGTTGGTTTCAAAGACCTTCGTACAGGTGATACGCTTTGTGACGAAAAGCATCCAATCATTCTGGAGAGTATGAAGTTTCCAGATCCAGTAATTGGTATCGCTGTGGAGCCTAAGTCACAGAAGGACATGGACAAACTTGGCCTTGCGCTTAACAAGTTGGCCGAGGAAGATCCAACCTTCAAAGTGAAATTCGACAAAGACACTAACCAGACCATCATCAGTGGTATGGGTGAGCTTCACTTGGAAATCATCGTTGACCGCCTCCGCAGGGAGTTCAAGGTTGAATGTAACCAAGGCCAGCCACAGGTAAACTACAAAGAATGCCTGACGAAAACAGTTCAACACCGTGAGCGCTTGAAAAAGCAAACGGGTGGTTCTGGTCTTTTCGCCGACATGGAATTTACGCTCGGCCCAGCCGACGAGGATTTCTTGGAATCAGAAGACTTCAAGAGCGGGAAAGTCAGGTTACAGTTTGATTGGGGTATTGTCGGTGGTGCCATTGACAAGAACTACCAGAAGCCCATCAAAGATGGTTTCAACGCCATGATGGACAATGGAATCTTGGCTGGCTACAATATCGAAAGCATGAAGGTGAAAGTAACGGATGGCTCTATGCACGCCGTGGACTCGAAGCCAATTGCCTTTGAACTTTGTGCAAAAGAAGGCTTCCGTGAGGCAGCCCCAAGATGTGCACCAGTTATTCAAGAGCCTATCATGAAGCTGGAAGTAATCACTCCTGATGAATACACAGGCCCTGTGATTGGTGACTTGAACCGTCGTCGTGGTTTGCCGAAAGGCCAAGAGGCACGTACAGGTGGAGCCATTGCGATTCAAGCAGAAGTGCCACTTTCTGAGATGTTCGGATACGTAACTCAGTTGCGTACTATCACCTCTGGACGTGCAAGTTCGACCATGGAATTCTCACATTACCAAGATGCGCCAAAAAATATTGCACAAGATGTAATAGAAAAAGCAAAAGGCTTGGTAAAAGCATAAAAGTTCTTATCTTTGCCCGCTCTTAGGAAAAAGCCCTTAGAGTGGGCAAAATTTTCCTAAAGTGTTTTTCAATTTTTAACAAGGCATGAATCAAAAAATTAGAATCAAACTCCGTTCCTACGACCACAATTTGGTGGACAAATCAACGGAGAAGATCGTGAAAACGGTTCGCTCAAGCGGTGCTGTTGTAACTGGTCCGATTCCGCTGCCCACGAAGAAAGAGATTTTTACCGTCCTGCGCTCGCCGCACGTCAACAAGAAATCTCGTGAGCAGTTCCAGCTACGCACCCACAAGCGACTGATAGAGATTTATACTCCTACCCAGAAAACAGTCGATGCGTTATCCAAACTGGAACTTCCGAGTGGAGTGGATATTCAGGTAAAGTTGACGTAATTCCGCCAATTTTTAAGCGAAGGCAACCTTGTGTTGCCAAGTTAACATCTTCGGCCAATTTTTATTCCTACTGCCTTGCGGCAATCGGTCTGGTTTGTCGAAAATATTTGTCAATAACTTGCTTTCTGAGCGTAGTGTGTTGATTCTCAATGAATTAGCTCGTTACATCAGCAGGCAAATCATAAAAACTTCTGCCCGATGAATGGCATAATCGGAAAGAAAATAGGCATGACCAGCATTTTCGATGCAGCTGGGAAAAACATCGCCTGTACAGTAATTGAAGCAGGACCTTGTGTAGTTACGCAAGTCAAATCTGAAGATAGCGACGGTTACACGGCGCTTCAGTTGGGTTTTGGCGAAGCCAAGGTCAAGAACACTACGAAGCCATTGATGGGACACTTCGACAAAGCGAAGACTGCTCCCAAGCAAAAATTGGTTGAGTTCCGTGACTTTGATGCAGTACCCAAATCACTTGGTGATATAATACGTGTAGAAGAGCTTTTCACGGAGGGTGATTCTGTCAACGCCTCTGGTGTTACCAAAGGTAAAGGCTTCCAAGGTGTTGTTCGTCGCCACGGCTTTAGCGGTGTAGGTGACAGCACACACGGTCAGCACAACCGGCTTCGTGCACCGGGTTCTATCGGCGCATCATCTTTCCCATCAAGGGTATTCAAGGGTATGAGGATGGCAGGCCACATGGGTACTGATAACGTAAAGGTCAAAAACCTGAAAGTTGTAAAAGTATTCGCTGAAAAAAATCTCATCCTTGTTAAAGGTGCGATTCCTGGCCATAACGGCTCTTTCGTAGTCCTTGAAAAGAAGCAGTATTAATCGGCCTGAGAAGGTTATTTTTATAAAGCAATTAATGACTTCACAGTTATGAAACTCGAAGTTTTCAATATCAAAGGCGAAAAAACTGGCAAATCAGTAGAACTGCCAGATTCGGTTTTCGGTGCACAACCGAACGAACATGCCGTATGGCTCGCCGTTAAGGCTTATTTGGCCAACCAGCGTCAGGGTACGCACAAATCGAAAGAGCGTAGCGAAATGTCTGGCTCTACCCGGAAGCTTCACAAGCAGAAAGGTACAGGTGGCGCACGGAAAGGTGACATCAACAGCCCGCTCTTAAAAGGTGGTGGACGGGTGTTTGGTCCAAGGCCACGTGACTACAGCCAAAAATTGAACAAGAAAGTAAAGCGCTTGGCTCGTTTGTCCGCACTTTCTTCTAAGGCAAGCAACGGTCAAATCATCATACTCGAAGATTTTTCTTTCGATGCACCAAAGACTCAGGCATATTTAACCATGCTCAAGTCGTTAAACTTGGATGGTAAGAAATCCTTGTTGGTGACGAATGACTACGAGAAGAACGTGTACCTCTCCAGCCGCAACATCCAAAAAGCTGCGGTGTCAAGGGCACAAGACCTTAATACTTACGAAATCCTTCACAGCAATACTTTGATTTTGTCTGAAGGTTCAATTGGAAAAATTGTCGAAAGCCTTTGATTTGATAGTACCCGAGAAATTCGGTCGGTATCATTCAACCTAGAATATTAAAGAAATGGCAAAGCGAATTTTAATTAAGCCTATCATCACTGAAAAAGCGGATTTTCTTTCCGAAAAGAGAGGACAATACTCCTTCGTGGTGAACAAGGATGCCAATAAAATTGAAATCAAGAAAGCGGTTGCAGACCTCTACAATGTAGAAGTTGATTCCGTGAACACTTTGATTATGCCGTCCAAAACAAAGAGCCGCAACTCAAAGCGCAATGCCATCAAAGGCAGGGTGTCTAGCTTTAAGAAAGCAGTGGTGACTTTGGCAGAAGGCGAAACAATCAATTTCTTCGGTGAAGTATAAAAAAGTGATGCGCTGAGTGTGGCTACTTTTATAAAAGCACTGCGACAACGGCAATTTACCAATAGCATTAGAAAATGGCACTGAAAAAATACAATCCGATAACGCCAGGTACAAGGTTCAAAATCGGCGTTTCAAAAGCAGAAATCACCACTGATACGCCTGAGCGTAGCCTTTTGGCTCCAATGAGCAAAAAAGGTGGTCGTAACCGGACAGGTAAAATGACCATGCGCCAGATTGGTGGTGGCCACAAACGCCGCTACCGGGTCATTGATTTCAAGCGTGACAAAGATGGCGTTCCTGGAACGGTAAAAACCATCGAATACGATCCGAACCGCTCTGCCTACATCGCATTGATTGCTTATGCTGATGGTGAAAAGCGCTATATCGTTGCACCCCATGGTTTGAAAGTTGGCGACCAAATAATGTCCGGCGCAAAAGCTGCTCCGAACACAGGTAACTGCCTTTTCTTAAAAGATATTCCACTTGGTACACAAATCCACGCAGTGGAACTGACACCAGGTAGGGGCGCTGCACTAGTAAGGTCAGCGGGAACTTCAGCAACGATGATGGGTCGTGAAGACCGTTATGCAGTTGTAAAATTGCCTTCCGGCGAAACCCGCCGGATACTGATTACTTGCCGGGCAACAATGGGCACTTGCTCAAATCCTGACCACGGTCTTATCACCTTGGGTAAAGCAGGTGCCAAGCGTTGGGCAGGCAGAAGGCCACGGGTTCGTGGTGTTGCGATGAACCCAGTCGATCACCCAATGGGTGGTGGAGAGGGCCGGGCATCAGGAGGACATCCACGTTCACGGACGGGTAAATTCGCTAAAGGTGCTAAGACTCGTAACAAAAACAAGCACTCTTCTCAACTGATTATTTCAAGAAGGAAAACAACTAATTAATAGGGTAGCGGGCTAAAGAACTACGATTACCAATCAAATTTCTTCAGTTCCAACACTTTAAAAATATCGAGAAATGCCTCGTTCCATTAAAAAAGGACCTTACGTTCATTTCAAGTTGATGAAAAAAGTAGATGCGGCGAAGGCCGCAACTCGTAAGCAGGTAATCAAAACATGGTCACGTTCTTCGATGATTATACCTGATATGGTAGGCGAAACGATTGCTGTCCACAACGGCAAAAACTTCATCCCAGTGTTTGTTACTGAACCAATGGTTGGGCACAAGCTGGGTGAATTTTCACCAACCCGTAACTTCCGTGGCCACGCTGGTCACCGTAAGGGTTAATGAACGCAATGGTTGACATTATCGCCATTAATTTTTGAGACTGTAAACAGTATAATTAATAGAAAATGGAAGCAGTAGCCAAAATAAAAAATTGCCCGATGTCTCCCCGCAAAATGCGGTTGGTAGTCAACAACATTCGGGGAAAAAAGGTAGGCGAGGCATTGAGCATCCTTCGTTACACAAAGAACGAGGCAGGCTCTTGGCTCGAAAAATTGTTACTTTCAGCAATTGCCAATTGGGAATACAAACTCGATGGTGCTGAAAGTGCAGATGATTATAACCTTGTTGTCAAAACGGTTTTCGTGGACGAAGCTGCCATGCTAAAACGTTTCCGCCCAGCCACACACGGTCGTGCTGCCCGGATTCACAAGCGCCGCAACCACGTTACGCTGATTGTCGAAAACAAAGTTCCGCTTGAGCAGGATGTTGCTCAAGTAGAAGAGGCAAAAGGTTAATTTCAAACTCAGAATCATTAATATCTTAATATAATGGGTCAAAAGACTAATCCGATTGGAAACCGCTTAGGCATCATCAGAGGTTGGGACTCCAACTGGTACGCCGATAAAGACTACGGTGACAAGGTAGTAGAAGATGAAAGAATTCGCATCTATCTTAAAGCCCGTATTGCCAAAGGTGGTATCGCACGAGTTATAATTGAGCGTGCACTAAAGCGCATCACGGTAACTATCCACACCTCACGCCCAGGTATTGTAATCGGTAAAGGTGGCCAAGAAGTAGATAAGATTCGGGAAGAGCTCCGCAAGCTGACAAGCAAGGAAGTCCAGATAAACATCGTGGAAATCCGTAAGCCTGAATTGGATGCCTCTATCGTAGGCGAATCCATTGCGAAGCAGATTGAAGCCCGTATCAACTACCGCCGTGCCATTAAAATGGCAATTCAATCAACTATTCGTGCAGGTGCAGAAGGCATCAAAGTCCGTATCTCAGGTCGTTTGGCCGGTTCGGAGATGGCACGTACCGAAGAATACAAGGATGGCCGCACACCACTGCACACTTTCCGTACTGATATTGATTATATTTTGAGCGAAGCTCAAACAGTATATGGTAAAATCGGCATCAAGGTCTGGATTTGCAAAGGTGAGGTTTATGGCAAACGTGACCTCTCCCCAAATGCAGGCATGCAGAAGAAAGAACGTGTAGGTGAAGAAGGTGGCGGTGGACGTCGTGAAGGTGATCGCCGAGACGGCGGTGGCCGTCGGGATGGACGCCGAGATGGAGGCGGTGGCGGTGGCCGCCGTGGCGAAGGAGGAGGTGGCCGTCGTGGTGAAGGTGGCGGAGGTGCTGCTGGAGGTGGTGGCCGCAGGCGATAAAATTTGATTAAATAGTAAACAGAGATTCAAATAATTCGATGTACTTTTGCAGCCGATTTTTCCTAAGGCAAGTAAAATCAGGTATATCGGGGTATTTCAACTTGATTTTTAACCCGGCAGGATAACCAAAAGCCGGATTATCAAAAAGCAGAAAGATGTTACAGCCTAAGCGTACGAAATATCGCAAACAACAGAAGCCAGTCAGGAAGTCCATTGATGTTAGAGGAAGCGTTATTTCCTTCGGTATCTATGGCCTGAAAGCGATTACTGGTGGAAGATTGACGAGCCGTCAGATTGAATCTGCCCGTATCGCCATGACCCGTTACATGAAAAGGGAGGGTCAGGTTTGGATTCGTATTTTTCCTGATAAACCTATCACTCGCAAGCCACAAGAGGTAAGGATGGGTAAAGGTAAGGGTTCACTCGACCACTACGTGGCAATGGTAGCACCTGGACGCATCATGTTTGAGATTGATGGCGTAACCGAGGAAGTTGCCAAAGAAGCACTCCGATTGGCAGCACAGAAGCTACCTGTTTTGACAAAATTGACAACACGACCAGACATGGTTAAATTCTGATGAATTGATTTGAATTAAATTATCAATCATCAATAAATTTTATTCAAGAAAATGGCAACCAAGAAATATCTGGAACTTCAGGAACTCGCCGACGCCGATTTGATTGAGGAGTTGGAAGGCTCGGAAGCAGCCTTCGAAAAGGCAAGGTTCGACCACTCCGTAAAAGGTTTGGACAATCCGCTAGAACTTAGGGAAATGCGCCGTGACATCGCCAGAATTCAAACGGAAGTTCGCAAGCGTGAACTTGCTCAGATGACACCTGATGAAATCGCAAAGCGTTCCAAAATCAGGGAAAGAAGGAGAAGAAAGTAGTAGATGATAGTTGATGGTAAACAGTATCAACTGGCAACTTTCAACTTCAAACCATATTAAAATGGAGACCAGAAAAATAAGAAAATCAAGGGTTGGTGTCGTTGTCAGCAATAAAATGACAAAGTCTATCAGCGTGAAGGTTGAGCGCCGCATTCAGCATCCGCTCTATGGCAAGTCCGTGAAAATGTCCAAGAAATTCATGGCGCACGACGAAAACAACGATTGCAAGATCGGTGACGTAGTTCGCATCTCGGAAACTCGGCCATTGAGCAAGATGAAGCGCTGGCGGTTGATTGAAATACTTGAAAGAGCGAAATAACCAGTCGTTGACTTTAACGCCGCTGCCAATCAAAATTTGGCATGCATTAAACAACTACTAACTAAAAATAGGCAGATATGATTCAGCAGGAATCGAGGCTCAAAGTAGCGGATAATAGTGGTGCAAAGGAAGTGCTTTGCATTCGGGTACTAGGCGGTTCGCACCGTCGTTACGCTTCGGTAGGCGATAAGATCGTTGTTGCTGTCAAGGATTCTTCGCCAGGTGGCGTTAAGAAAGGTACAGTTTCAAAGGCAGTTGTGGTTCGCACGAAGAAAGAAGTTCGCCGCAAGGACGGTTCTTATATCCGTTTCGATGACAACGCTTGCGTTTTGTTGAACAACCAGGATGAGCCAAGAGGCTCACGTATCTTTGGGCCTGTAGCTCGTGAGCTTCGGGAAAAGGACTACATGCGGATTGTTTCGCTAGCCCCAGAGGTACTTTAAATTTTAATTTTGAAATTGAAACAACCTCAAACAGGTTGCATCA
Organism: Saprospiraceae bacterium; assembly: GCA_041752395.1. Taxonomy (GTDB): domain Bacteria; phylum Bacteroidota; class Bacteroidia; order Chitinophagales; family Saprospiraceae; genus UBA6168. The sequence goes on from JBGSWN010000165.1 coordinate 13,685, forward strand.
TATAAGTCGCTGATAATCATGTCACATAAAGAAAAAAAGACAAGGTTTGCACCTAAGCTCCACGTAAAAAAGGGCGATAAAGTGAAAGTCATTGCCGGCAACTACAAAGGCGAAACGGGCGAGGTTCTTGAGGTATTTCCTGACAAGAACCGTGCGATTGTTGACAACGTCAACATGAAGAAAAAGCACCGCAAGCCAACACAGGACAAGCCGGGCGGTATCGTTGATATCGCAGCGCCAATTCACATTTCCAACTTGATGTTGGTGGATCCGAAGTCAGGGGAGGCAACTCGTATTGGCCGGAAGTTGGTGGATGGCAAATTGGTTCGCTATGCCAAGAAGTCTGGCGAATTGTTTAACTAATATTCAGACTAATTTTTCAAGCAATGAAATACGTTTCTAGGTTAAGGTCAAAATATGACAACGTTGTTGTACCAGCATTGAAAGAACAATTCGAGTACAAGAACCACATGGAGGTGCCTAAGTTGGTGAAAATTTGCCTCAACCAAGGTGTGGGCCAAGCCACTCAAGATAAGAAGCTTGTTGACGTAGCACTTGAGGAGATGTCTCAAATTGCAGGTCAAAGGGCAGTGTCGGTCAAAGCCAAGAAGTCAGTTTCTAACTTCAAACTTCGTGAAGGCATGCCGATTGGTGTCCGCACAACGCTGCGTGGTGAGCGCATGTGGGAATTCATGGACAGGCTTATTTCGGTTTCACTACCTCGTGTACGTGACTTCAGGGGAATCAATGACAAGAGCTTTGATGGCCGTGGTAACTACTCGATGGGTATTACGGAACATATCATCTTCCCAGAGATTGACTTGGACAAAGTGACCAAGATCACTGGCATGGATATCACCTTTGTGACAACTGCTAAAACGGACAACGAAGCTTACACGCTATTGAAACAGCTTGGGCTTCCGTTCAAAAGCAAAAACGTTTCACAGCAATAACTAATCGATTTTTAAATTGCTTATCAAGCAAACAATATACAAATGGCAAGGAAATCATTAATAGCACGGGAAGTTAAGCGGGCCAAAATGGTCGCTAAATATGCCGATATTCGCAAGAAACTGAAAGATGCAGGTGACTACGATGCGCTTGATAAGCTGCCTCGCAACGCACTTCCTGTTCGCCTTCACAATCGCTGTAAGCTGACAGGTCGCCCAAAAGGCTATATGCGCAAATTCGGCCTTTGCCGTGTAAAATTTCGTGAAATGGCCTTGGATGGCAAAATTCCAGGCATAACCAAAGCAAGCTGGTAATCAGCGCTTGCAATCAATTCAACTTGGGTTGATAACGATTCAAAAGCTTCGAATAGCAAACTAAATAAAATGATAGTAACGGATCCAATAGCAGATTTCCTGACCCGCATTCGCAATGCACAACAGGCAGGCCACAAAGTGGTGGAAATACCTTCATCCAACGAGAAGAAGGCACTTACCGAAATCCTTTACAACAACGGTTATATTCTAAAGTACAAATTTGACGACGAGACTGGCTTCAACGGCGTGATCAAAATTGCACTCAAATATGACCTTGTTTCAAAGAAACCTATCATCCGGAAACTTGAAAGGTTTAGTCGCCCAGGTCTGCGCCAATACCGCAAAGCCACTGAAATTCCGAAGGTAATCAATGGTTTGGGTATTGCCATCGTGTCCACCTCTAAAGGTATAATGACCGATAAGCAAGCTAGGCAGGAGAATATCGGTGGAGAAGTACTTTGCTTCGTTTATTGATTTTTTACTAATTAAATTAGAAGAAAATGTCTCGGATAGGAAAAATGCCGATAAGCTTACCGAATGGTGTTGAATTCAAAATCAACGATAAAAATTTGGTATCCGTCAAAGGCCCAAAAGGTCAACTTGTTCAGCAGGTTGATCCAGATATCAAGGTTTCAATGGAGGACGGTGTTATCTCAGTTACTCGCCCTACAGACCAAAAGCGTCACCGGTCATTGCACGGTTTGTACCGTTCACTGATTAACAACATGGTTGAAGGTGTGGCAAATGGTTACTCCAAAGACCTTGAAGTAGTAGGCGTAGGTTATCGTGCTGCAAATACTGGTCAGTTGTTGGAGTTGACCCTAGGTTACTCTCACCCTGTGATGTTTGCCATTCCAGAAGAGGTAAAAGTTTCTACTTCACAGGAAAAAGGTAAAAACCCGATGATCCGCTTGGAAAGTGCAGACAAGGAATTGATTGGCCAAATAGCCGCAAAAATCAAATCCTTCCGTAAATCTGAGCCATACAAAGGAAAAGGTATCAAATTTCAGGGTGAAATCCTTCGCCGGAAAGCTGGCAAGGCTGCTGCCAAGAAATAATAAATCAACCTTTTGGGTTTGTTTTCAAAAGTCTAAGAATTATAAAATATCTTGGGTTTGGACTTCGTGCGCCTTTCACTAAGATAAAACTTAAAATTAGCAATGATATTCAAGAAAGAACAACGCAGGCGTAAAATTCACTTGCGCATTCGCAAAGCCGTAGTAGGCACCGCAGAGCGCCCACGTTTGAGCGTGTACCGCAGCAACCTCGCTATTTACTGTCAATTGATTGATGACCGTGCTGGTCATACCCTCTTGGCAGCTTCCACGATGGATAAAAGTATCGGAAAAGCAACAAAAGTAGAGCAGGCGAAAGAGGTAGGTAAATTGATTGCGAAGAAAGCAGTTGATGCAAAAATCGAAGCCGTAGTATTTGACCGTAGTGGTTATTTGTACCATGGCAGGGTTAAAGCACTAGCCGAAGGCGCTCGTGAAGGCGGCTTGAAATTCTAAATCATTGTGAAAAAACGCTTAAAACAAGCGTCAAAATAATTTTTCAATGTCAAATAGCAACGTTCAGAAGGTTAGAAACGTAGAAAGTGAAATCAAAGAGAAGCTTGTGAGCTTGAACCGGGTTGCGAAGGTAACCAAAGGTGGTCGCACGTTCAGCTTTGCTGCGATTGTTGTGGTCGGTGATGGCAATGGCACAATAGGTCAAGGTCTTGGCAAAGCCCGTGACGTAACGGAGGCAATCACGAAAGCCGCCGCTGATGCCAAAAAGAACATGATTAAGGTTCCTGTTTATAAAGGCACTATACCACATGAGCAAAAAGGAAAATTCGGCGCAGGCCGGGTACTCATACGTCCGGCGGCTGATGGTACAGGTGTGATTGCCGGTGGTTCCATGAGGGCAGTTCTTGAAATCGCGGGTGTACACAACGTATTGGCTAAGTCAATGGGTTCGTCCAACCCACACAACGTGGTCAAAGCGACAATTGATGCACTTTCTAAGTTACGCAGTTCAATAGATGTTTCTAAGCAGCGTAGCGTAACAATGGACAAAGTTTTTAACGGTTAAGACAAATTTAGTTGTCTTTTCAAAACTGAAATAGCAACCAAACCAGAAATTTATCAATAATGGGTAAGGTTAAAATAACACAGGTAAAAAGCACAATTGACCGTCCGAAGCGCCAAAAGCTTACGATGGTAGCATTGGGAATTCGCAAGATGCACCAAACCGTTGTGCATGAGGCAACTCCCCAAATCATGGGCATGATTGCCAAGGTTCAGCACTTGATAGTAGTGGAGAACGCTTAATTCAACAACAACTATCGTTCATTTTCAATTGACTTGATAAAATGGAACTTCATAATCTAAAACCAGCAAAAGGAGCTGTTCACAAAGAAAAGCGGATTGGTAGGGGCCAAGGCTCAGGATCCGGTGGAACTGCTGGGAAAGGTCACAATGGTGCTAAAGCACGAACTGGCCACAATGAAAAGCGTGGCTTTGAAGGTGGTCAGACTCCACTTCAGCGCCGTGTGCCAAAGCGCGGATTTAAGAACCCTAACAGGGTTGAATTTACAGCTTTGAACTTAGATCGCATTCAGGAGATTGTTGAGAAATACAAATTGACTGATATAACGCTGGAGGCGCTAATAGCCAACGGCATCATCGGTAAGAATGAGAAAGTAAAGGTTTTGGGCAGGGGTGAATTGAGTAGTGCTGTTAAATTGACTGCTCACGCTGTGTCTGCTACAGCTAAACTAGCTATTGAGGAAAAAGGCGGAAGCGTTAATCTTGTTTGAAGGTTGAATCTTGCCGCACGGGAAGTGGATGGAGGTCTTTCCATGTGAAGTTTCGAGTGTCAAACATCAAATCCAGCCTAACAAGCTGGGTGGTATAAGAATTTCCGATGAAAAAACTTATTACGACTATCCAGAACATCTGGAAAATCAAGGAACTTAGAGATCGTATTGGCTTGACTTTGCTGATGCTTTTTATTTTTAGACTCTGCTCTTTCGTAGTCCTTCCAGGCGTTAACCCTGATATGCTTGCGCAAGCCGGGCAAAATGGTTCTGCCCAAGACATCCTTGGTGTTATCAACATGTTTACAGGTGGTGCTTTTGAAAATGCCTCTCTGATGGCATTAGGCATCATGCCTTACATTACTGCTTCCATCATCGTACAATTATTGGGTTTTGCGATGCCTTATTTCCAGCGCCTTCAACAAAAAGAAGGAGAGAGTGGACGTAAGAAGCTTAACCAAATTACCCGTTTGCTGACTGTAGCTATTACTTTGGTGCAAGGCGGTGGGTATCTCACTTACGTAAGCTCGATGAACGCTGTGGATGGTGGAATGCCACCAGGACTGTTCTTTATTTCAAGCACCATCATTCTCTCCGCAGGAACGATGTTCGCCATGTGGATTGGAGAAAAAATTACGGACAAAGGGCTTGGGAATGGTGCTTCTTTGTTGATTATGATTGGTATCATTTCAAGGCTTCCACAAGCGTTTGCCAGCGAAATCGGCTCTCAAATTAGCCAAAATGCTTGGTTCAAATTGATTTTTGAATTCGCACTACTTTTTGCGGTAGTTATGGCAATCGTTCTTATTATTCAAGGTGTTCGTAAAGTTCCTATTCAATTTGCGAAGCACATGGTTCAGAGAGGCAATACAACTATGCCAGCTGCTGGAGCAAGGGATTATATTCCAATCAAGGTTAACGCTGCTGGTGTAATGCCAATCATTTTTGCGCAAGCGCTAATGTTTGTGCCAGCCACAGTTGCTCAATTTGCGAGCAAAGGTGGACAAACTGGCGCAACGACTGGTTTACTTGGCCAACTGACCAACCCCTATTCTATTGCCTCATCTGTGTTTGTTTTCTTGTTGGTTGTTGGTTTTACTTATATCTACACAGCATTGATTGTCAATCCAACTCAATACGCAGAATACTTGAAGCGCCAAAATGCATTTATTCCTGGTGTCAAACCCGGTAAGCCAACTGCAGATTTCATTGATGCAATTACTACCAGAATAACGCTACCAGGCTCTATATTCCTTGGCTTGATAGCTATTATGCCAGCCTTTGCAGGGCTTTTCACGGACAACCAAGCTTTTGCCGCATTTTTTGGCGGCACTTCAATTCTTATTGGTGTGGCAGTTGTGCTAGACACGCTGCAGCAAGTCGAAAGCCACCTATTGATGCGCAGATATGACGGCCTCGTGAAGTCTGGCAAAATCCAAGGTCGTACTAGATTGCAAGGTATTGGCTCAAACGTTTAATCAGTAGTAGTGCTTTTAAATTGGAAATAATAATTTTATCAATTTATCTGCGCACATACTTGAATACTTCGATGGTGCTGCTAGGCAATTTGGCGGTTAAAAACCATTTGCCTAGTAGCACTTTTCTATTATAAAGCCTGATGAGATGACGATGAGAAGCTTGCTCAATCAGCCGAAAACGAATTTGATATTCTATAAAACGGATGAAGAAATTGAGCTGATACGTGAAGCTTGTTTGCTGGTTTGTAAAGTGCTGACACATGTTGGTGCAAATCTCAAACCAGGTATGAAGGGAAGCAAGCTAGACCGTGAAGCAGAGGAGCTGATTCGTGATCATGGTGCAACACCAGCTTTCAAAGGATATGTTGCTTCCGGTTCCGATACAGAATTTCCGTCCACACTTTGCATTTCTCGAAATGAGGCCGTAGTTCATGGCATTCCTTCCGAAGATGATGAATTTAGAGAAGGTGATATCATTTCTGTTGATTGTGGAACATTTTTGAATGGCTATTACGGAGATGCAGCATACACTTTTGCTTTGGGCGATGTGGATGAAAAAACGATGGAACTCCTTCGTGTTACCAAAACATCCCTGTACAAAGGAATTGAACAGGCAATTCACGGTAAACGAATTGGAGACATTGGTTTCGCAATCCAGAATTATACAGAACGGGCATTTGGCTATTCGGTAGTTAGAGAGTTGGTCGGTCATGGTGTTGGCAAGTCCTTGCACGAAGACCCAGAAGTACCTAATTATGGAAAGCGTGGTAACGGAGTTTTGATGAGGGATGGTTTGGTCATAGCCATTGAACCCATGATAAACATGGGGAAAAAGGAGGTGATGCAAGGGAAAGATGGATGGACAATTGTCACATCAGACAAAAAGCCATCAGCCCATTACGAACACACTGTTGCAGTCAGGAAACAACATGCAGATATACTTTCGGACCACCAGCCTATTGAGGCTGCAATTGAAAAAAACGGTGAATTAAAAAGTGTAGAAGCAAAAGAAGAAATAGGCGCTTTGGTGGCCTAAGAACAAAGTTTTGAGGCAGTTTGATTTTTTTTTAAACCACAGTGAAACTTTGACTGATATTCGTATCTTTGCGCTCCGAATTTTGAAAGCATGGCAAAACAAGACTTAATAAAACAAGACGGGACTATTGACGAGGCACTGTCGAATGCCATGTTCAGGGTTCGTCTTGAGAACAATCATATCATTACGGCCACCATCTCAGGGAAAATGAGGATGAATTACATCCGAATCTTACCAGGTGACCGGGTTGCAGTGGAGATGTCTCCCTACGACCTTTCGAGAGGAAGAATAATCTATCGCTACAAATAGCAGGTGGCAAATCTTTAATACATTGAAAATCAAAGCGTTATGAAAGTCAGAGCTTCTGTCAAAAAGCGTTCAGCAGATTGCAAGATTGTGAGGAGGAAGGGTAAAATCTATGTAATTAACAAGAAAAACCCAAAATTCAAGCAGCGTCAGGGTTAATCCTATACGCTTTGAATGATTGTAGTTTACTGAAATTCGTAAATCATTTAGAATATGGCACGTATTGCAGGTGTTGACCTACCAAGAAATAAAAGAGGTGTAATCGGACTTACCTACATCTACGGTATTGGTTCTACAAGAGCGAAAGAAATCTTGGGAACGGCCGGAATTGATGAAAACATCAAGGTCACTGATTGGTCGGATGACGATGTTCGTACTATTACCCAGCTAATCCAAAAGGATTTTAAGGTAGAAGGTGAACTTCGTTCCGAGGTGCAGATGAGTATCAAGCGATTGATGGACGTTGCTTGCTATCGTGGTCTCCGCCACAGGAAAGGACTACCATTAAGAGGACAGCGCACCAAGACAAATGCACGTACCCGTAAGGGCAAGCGTAAAACTGTTGCAAACAAAAAATTGGCTAAGAAGTAATTGCCTTCGCTATGTTTTTACTGCATGCAATTTTTTTGTGCAGCATAGCTAGGTTACAAATTTATAAAGATGGCAAAGGTTAGATCCAAAGTCAAGGCAAAAAGGAAAGTAAAAGTTGAGCCAGAAGGCTTCGCTTATATCCAAGCAACTTTCAACAACATCATCGTTTCGTTGACTAATCGCAAGGGTGATGTAATTAGCTGGGGTTCAGCTGGTAAAGCTGGTTTCAGAGGTTCCAAAAAGAACACACCGTATGCCGCTCAAATGGCTGCTGGTGATGCTGCTAAAGTGGCATTTGAAGCTGGTTTGCGCACCGTTGAAGTTTATGTGAAAGGTCCAGGTTCTGGCAGAGAAGCTGCTATCCGGGCACTTGACCAATCCGGCGTAAAAGTTTCAAGAATTTTGGACCTCACGCCTGTTCCGCACAATGGATGTAGGCCACCTAAGCGCAGAAGGGTATAAACTCTTGTGTTTCATCTTGAGACTGTTTTAATCGAATAAAGAAAACATTCATAATGGCAAGGTATAACGGACCAAAACAGAAGAAAGCCCGCTCATTTGGCGAGGCGATTTATGGTTTCAGCAAGGCATTTGAAAAGAAAAAATACGCCCCTGGAATGCATGGCCAAACCCGCAAGCGCAAGCAGCGCTCGGATTATGGTATTCAGTTGATGGAAAAGCAGAAAGCTAAGTACACCTACGGTGTTTTGGAGCGTCAGTTCCGTAACATGTTTGAAGTGGCAACACACAAGCACGGTGTAACTGGTACAGTACTTCTGCAATTGTTGGAGTCTCGTCTTGATAACACTGTTTTCCGACTTGGTATTGCACCTACCCGTCGTGCTGCACGACAGTTGGTTTCTCACCGTCACATTGTTGTGAATGGTATTCTGACCAATGTCCCTTCTTACCACCTTCGCCCAGGCGATGTAGTGGAGGTCCGTGGGCAGTCCAAGAGCCTTGACCTCGTCCGTGAGCAAGTTGGCAAGAAAACGGATGTTAAAAAATTCGGTTGGCTGGAATTCAACCCAGACAATATGAAGGGTACATTCTTGTCCTACCCAGAACGTGAGCAAATACCAGAAAAGTTGAACGAGCAGTTGATCGTTGAACTTTACTCCAAGTAATACTTTGGTTTGGCGGGCAACTTTTTAGTTGCTTGCCAAACCTGTTTTTATTGCGCAACCAAATGCGTACGAATGGCTGAAAATAATCAGCAGCAGGTGTTGAAAATTTGAACGAACGGCCTATATCCATCATCCTATCAAAGATTTCTTCAATATATGAGCATCTTAAATTTCCAAAAGCCTGACAAAATCATGATGCAAAAAGCAAATGATTTTGAGGGCATCTTTGAATTCAGGCCGTTAGAGCCTGGTTTTGGCCAAACAATCGGCAACTCACTTAGAAGAATTCTGCTTTCCTCCTTGGAAGGCTTTGCTATTTCTGCCGTGCGCATCGCTGGCGTTGACCACGAGTTCGCTACCATCAAAGGCGTGGTTGAAGATGTACTCGATATTATCCTGAACCTCAAGCAGGTTCGCTTGAAGCAGTTGATTCAGGGCGAAGACCTCGCTTCTGAAAAAATCTACTTGACCATTAGTGGCAAGGAAGAATTTCGTGCTGGCGATTTAGAGGAGCACACCAATGTTTTCAAGGTGATGAACCCAGATATGCTGATTTGTCGCATGGAGCCATTTGTGAACTTGGAAATGGAATTCACCATCACCAAAGGACGTGGTTATGTTCCAGCAGGTGAAAACCTTCCAAAGGACTCTCCAATCGGTGTAATTCCGTTGGATGCAATCTATACGCCTATCAAAAACGTGGCGTACAAAATTGAAAATACACGGGTTGGTCAGCGTACTGATTACGAACAATTGACGCTGGAAGTAAAAACAGATGGCACCATCCACCCGGAAGATGCTGTGAAAGAAGCTTCCCGTATCATGATTCACCACCTTATGCTCATCACTGATGAGTACATCAGCATTCCTGATGATACTGGTCGTCGTGATGATGTGGTGGATGAGCACGTGTTGCACATGCGCAAGCTGTTCAAAACCAGCCTCGAAGACCTTGACCTTTCTGTACGTGCCTACAACTGCCTCAAGGCTGCCAAAATTAATTCTTTGGCTGAGTTGGTACGCTACGATACGCACGAGTTGCTGAAGTTCAGGAACTTTGGTAAAAAATCACTCGTGGAAATTGAGGAACTGTTGCAAGATAAAGGGTTGACCTTCGGCATGGACTTGTCGAAATACAAACTTGACGAAGAATAATTCGATTTCGGATTAAGAATTTCGGATTGCGGAATTCCAAAACCAAAATCAAAACTGCAATAACTGTCGAAGTTTGGGTTGTTTAAATTTAGACCTCCGGTGTTGCGAAGATCACCAAATTCATTAAAAACTTTAAGCCATGAGACACGGCAACAAGAACAAGAAGCTAGGTCGGACAATGGAGCACCGCGAGGCCATGTTCGCCAACCTTTCCAATTCGCTTATTGAGCACAAGCGCATTCAGACTACACTTCAAAAGGCCAAAGCACTTCGTGGGTACTTCGAGCCGTTGGTAACTAGAGCTAAAGATAATAGCACGCACAATCGCAGGATTGTATTTGCGGAATTGCAAAACAAAGAAGCTTTGAAAGAGCTTTTTGGCCCAATTGCAGCTGCAGTGGGTGACCGCCCAGGCGGTTATGTTCGTATCATTCGTACGGGCTATCGTCACGGTGACGCCGCTGATATGGCAATGATAGAATTGGTGGATTTCAACACAGACTACAACGGCCAAAGCAAAGTAGAGGAAAGCAAAGGCAAGAAACGTCGCACCAGAAGGAGCGGAGCTTCTAAAACTGCTGCTGCACCTGCTGCTCCAATAGCCGCATCACCTTTAGTTGCTGCTATAGTTGAAGAAACAGCAAACGATGTGGTTGAAGAAACGAATGATATCGTTGAAGAAGTACAAAACGAGACAGACGCTCCTGAAAAGGATGCAGAATAATCCGGGAATTTTGTTCCTTGATAGTTAAAGCAAACGGGCGGGTTCGACATGAATCACGCCCGTTTGCTTTTTGGTTAGGTTCAAGAATTTTTGCTAGATTTCAAGTTTTCAAAAAGAGCTATAAGTTCAAAGAATTATTCCAGCTCTATCAAGGCTGCATGTTTGGTCATGGTGAGGTATGGTTTGGCTTAACAGAAGCAAATGGTTTTGCCATTATTGCCATTAATCCTTGATAGGCTGTTTTAGAACCGTTTGTGCGAGCGAGAGTTCAAGATTGTTGCCCTGATTTCCCTTTGACTTGAGGTGTAATTCCTTATAAAGTATGACTAACCCCAAGCGGAAATATGCGTTCTCCTACCATGCTTAAGGTTTTGCAACAGTCTCTTATTATTCATGCTAATAGGTTTTGTTCAAATAGGGGTTTGGGACGGAACGCCCCAAACCCCTATTGCTATCGGGAAAGGTGGCGACGAGGGGCAACTGTACCTGATTTTTGATTTGCACAAAACCTATCAGTGCCGAGTATAACTGCAAGGATATTTTACATTAATTGCCTCATTGCATGTGTAGGTAACCCCATTTATAGTTCTTTGGATAACTTGTTGAGTAATTACTATTGCGGCTGCGCCACAAAGTTCCTCCCGCAGATAACGCAGATTTACGCAGATTTTTCAGAAGGAAAAATCATAAAAATCATCTGCGTAAATCTGCGTTATCTACGGGAGGGAAAACTCAATCTGTTGGTCAAAAAACTATATAGTTTAGTAAACTTGCATCGGAAACAGCTTGCCCCATTCCAAAAATCCCCTACCTTCAGCCCGCAAACAACAAAATCAATCACTGATGTCCATCCCGAATCAAGAAAATATCGAAAAATCCCTCGCTGCACTCAAGAGTGACCCAGCTTTGTCACAGCAGGATTTTGCCAATGTTGTTTGGTCATTTGCCTATCATCCCGCCCAAGGTCGGTTTCTCCTAGAAACCTATGCCCACAATGAAAAACTGGCGGAAACACTGCTGGTTTTTCGCAAGAAACTTTCCGAAGCCGTCGCCAAAGAGAAGGACTTGGCACCGATGGCAGACCAGCTTTTCCTGCATTATATCATCAACACAGATGGGCCAATACAGGAATCCGAGGACATCGACCCCTTTGATGTGTTCGATGCAGCGACCCGCTATGCCAAACTACTCAACGTCGGCGTTAGTAAAGGAGCAGACGGTAATGCCAACCTGCACCTCGATGAAAAAGAAGTGCCGTGTCCGGAATGGGGAACAACGCCGGGCCTCAGTGCCGCTTGGTCGCTTCGCAATATTGGACCAGTCATCAACAAGGCCCGCTATGGCCGGACGGATGTGATTCCGTCCTTTGCCTTCGGTTTTGACGAAAATGCCAAGTCGCATACTTTAGAAAATGCCATGACCTTGGCCGATATGGCGCACCTCGCTTATTTTAAACCTGCATATATTGAGCAGCAATTAAAAGCATGGGGCTATGATTCCTTCTGTTGGGTGGAAAATATGAAATCGGATACGCAGGTATTTGTGGCAGGCAAAGGCGAACACCTTGTGGTCTGTTTCCGGGGCACCAGCAGTGGGAAGGATGCGTTGGTGGATTTGAATTTCTTTAAAACAGATGCGTATGGTGGCCGTGGCAGAGTTCATCGGGGTTTTAACCGTGCGTTGGACAGCGTATGGCCTCAAGTAAAAGCAGCTGTAGATGGACTCGGCGCTAAAAGAAAACTGTTTATTTGCGGGCACAGTTTGGGCGCAGCTTTGGCACAGTTGGCGGCGCACCGCTTTGCCCTAGGTGGCTATAATATGGGGCATATATACGTTTACGGTTCGCCTCGTTCTGCCAATGTGGAATTAAAAGTTGCATATAATGAATTATTGGAAGAAAAGACCTTTTTGCATATTAACCACAAGGACATAGTGACCACGGTTCCATTGGAATTACTAGGTTTTCATCATCTTGGTAGCTCACCTCGTTCTTTTAATACAGGCCATATAATCAGTAGTCGGTCATCTGCCTTGGAGGTGGACGGGAAAGAAATGACTTATGATAAGTTGGATATGGGTAAACAAGAAGAAATCCAACAGCAAATGTATGAAGTGGAGCAATCCATAAAAGCAGCTACCAAATTCCTGAATACTGACCCTAATCAAATGGATTTTGGTGGCTATGAAACGCAGTTCAATGCCGGAGCAATGGATGAACATAGTATGGACCAATACCTGTTCAAATTTGCCTGCGCCATCGTGGATAGAGAGTGGAAACGAATTAAGAAGGCGGCAAAATAGATTGAATAATCTTTATGTAAATGCTATTTGTGATGTTGAACCAGCTTTTTCACCAGCACCATTTGCCCCAAATGGTAATGTGTATGCTCAATAAAACCAGTGAGGTTGCGGTAGTAATTGCCATATTTTTCATCATAAAATGGCTCCAATAGTTTTTCGTCTGGCAATTGCTCAACAAGGCTGGCGAGGGTTTCGGCTTCTGTCCAAGCTTTGGTGAGCATGGCGTCCCAATCTTCTTGAGATGCAATCGTTGGGTGCGCAAAACTGAGCTTGTCGCTGCCTTCTACTGGCCCGCCTTGCAGCACCTTTAGCTGAATGCCTACGTAATAGTTCACATGGAAGAGTAGGGTAGCGAGGGTGTTGAAATTATGGACTTTGGTAATCGCTTGCTCCCAAGTCACATCCGACAAGGTGGCTTTCAGGTTTACGGAGGTCCAGTTTCCACCGAAATGGACGTCCCTGATATGTTTTGCGATTTGTGTGGTTAGGCTCATTTGATTGATTTTTTTTGTAAAAATAGTGGGCAAAAGTAACGTGAGTTTGCGAAGCAAACAAAACACAACACGCTGAAAAAAATTGGCCATTGATTATCAGGAATTACTATTAATTTTGTCCCTAGAATTTTCTCACCACTTTTGAAATTATACCACCCAACAGCTAATCTGAATAAATAAATAGGCGCAAATTCCAGTCTCATCTCATGGTCATCACAGTGTGCAATCATCTTTAACGCAACATATTCCAATGAGAAACTTTTCAAACTTAGTGGCTGGCCTTTTCCTGCTGGCACTGGCTTTTTCCTGTCAGCCAAATAAACAGGACACGGCAACGGGCAAACCCGTCACACTGGAAACCCGAACCATCCAGCAAAACAAGGGAACGGACTGTGACAAACAGCCCGACAGCCTACGTACAGACTGCGCCATCGTTGATTTCACCGTGCCAAAAATTCAAGGAACCAGCGCCCTCACTAAAAGCGTGGACGCTTGGGTGGACAAGTTCCTGATTCACCTGCTCATTTACAGCGATTACCCAGAATCGAACCCATTGAAAGCCCTCACGACCGTGGACGCCGCAATCAAGCGGTTCCATGGCATCCACGATGAGGCGGAGGGTTCTGTAGCTTCAGGACAGTTCAAAGCTGCCTGCACCCACGGTGAACTGCTGAACGATGGCAAGTACCTCACCCTGATGCTTGACGGATACTCTTTCCAGGGCGGAAACCATGCACTTACCGAGGTTGAAATAGCCAGTTTTGATATAAAAACGGGCAAACAAATCTCTTGGGCTGACCTCGTGAACGACCAAAAAGCGCTCCTCCCCATTGCGCAAGCAAAAGTGCAAGAAACAAGGGCGGATGCTTTCAAGGAAGGTTTTACTTTCGACAAAGAAGAACCGTTCGCATTGCCGACTTCTTATGGCCTGACAGCAGACGGCCTCTTGATGCACTACCAGCCGGACGAGATTTACCAA
>JBGSWN010000166.1:0-5827 GCA_041752395.1 Saprospiraceae bacterium
TTCGAGTGAAAAGTGTACCATTTTTCAATTAAACAAGGCGGAAAAAGGTGCGAATAGTGGGGCTATTGGCATCTTTTTTCAACGAAGTATAATTGGAAAAGGGGTCGGTTTTCGCCGGAAGCCAGAATTTAAACAACCTCTTAGTGCCGTGTAAATTAAACTGACTTTAACAGAGGGTCGTATTGGTCGCCCAAGCAGTAATTCTGTTAGGGAATCGCCCCGCTGGGGCAGTAAAAAATATGGGACATGATTCGGTTTATAAAACTTGGAAGGTCTTGCCCAGCAACCACCAAAAACAAAAAAGGCTCTACATTCCTGCATGGCCCTGCGCTATCATATTTAACCAATGGAAAAAACTATTCCTCCGGCTCCAACACCACCTCCAGCCGATTGATTCTGCCCTTATAGAGCCGCTGCTGGATAACCTGGTATGGCTTATATCCCAGAGCAGTGACTATAAAAAGGTACAAACCCTGCTTGATAGGCTTGTATATCGCCTCACCGTTCACATTCGTGACGGCCTTCTTCACTACCCCGTTCACCAACTGCACCTCCGCCTCAAAAACATATAGGTTCGATACTTTGTCCTTCACCACGACTTGTGCCTGGGTGGTAGTGGTAGGGAAGGCCACCGGACTGGACGTCTGGTCCCATTCACCGACCAGTTCAGCGTCGCTTTCCGACAGCGTGAACACCATATTGTTCAATTGGCCCGTCAACAAGGCCATATTCTCCCGGATACTTTTTGCCAATTGGCGCTTAGCCTCGCTGATAGCCACCAACTTGGTCCGGGTGCCCGATTCCTTTGCAATCCATGCATCGTTGTCGGCTTTAAGCTTGTTCAGTTTTTCTTTGTCAAGACCATGAGGGCCAGCTTCCTCCAACAGCATATCACCTTTCTTGTAGATAGCATCACATTTAGGCGCCAATTGGTCCAACGGCAAGGCGCCCAGTTTGGACTCCGTCCAGTTCATATCACCTTTAAGTTCCAAATCGCCGATACTGTCCGCATAACCGCATATAGCCCTCGCCACCACCGCAGCAGAAAGGTATAGCGGCGGACGAAGGGCGTCCCTTTGCTTCGTGATGGACTTGGTATCCTCGGAAGCCAAGACCGCCAAATCATCAATAGCAGTATTGCGGTTCTGAAAAACGGTC
The DNA here is from genome assembly GCA_041752395.1 of Saprospiraceae bacterium. Lineage (GTDB taxonomy): Bacteria > Bacteroidota > Bacteroidia > Chitinophagales > Saprospiraceae > UBA6168. The sequence continues at coordinate 1,159 of JBGSWN010000166.1, forward strand.
ATCGCAGTGACCATGGCAGGAATCACGTCGAAACGGGCCTGCTTGGAGCGGTAAAGCGTCACCAACGCCTTGAACATTTTGATTTTGGAATCGAATTCCTTTTTGATTTTACCCATTGCTTTCAGATTTTGTATTTCTCGCCGTAGGGTCGGCATCTAACAAGAGATGGCTGTTATTTGTCAGAAGCTAGCGGTTTGAAATGATTTTGTGAAAAACAAGATTGAGCGAATCCTGTGCCAAGTTTTCATGCCAACGCAACATTTTTTCAACTATTTTTTGGAACACCACCGCCGATTCATTGGGTCATATTTACACTATCCTGCGGGCTTGGGGGCGCTTTGATGGGAAGGGAACTTGGGAGGCCAGCAGCGAAAACCTAAGGTTGGGTTTTGGGTTTAATTTTTGTTCGGGATTCAGTATCTTTGCATAAAACGATGAATGAGTTGACATGAAAAAACGAGATAAAATCATTCAAGCTGCCAAACAGGGACTTACCTCGAAATTTGGCGATAAAATCAAGGACATCGTTCTTTTTGGCTCTCAAGCTTGGGGCAACCCCACCCCTAATTCAGATTGGGATTTTGTAGTGGTGGTCCGGGGTGATTACGATTGGCGTACCGTTCAAGCCATTCGTTACACCATGGCCGACCTGGATATGGAGCTTGGTGTATTCACACAAACTTTGGTCGTCTCGGAGTCCGAATTAAAAAACTCCATCGAACGTTACGAGCCTATTTTCACCAAAGCACTTTCACAAGGTATATACGCATAATGACCCCCGAAGAGCGCAACCACCTAGTTTCCTTGAGGATTCAACAAGCTACTGCTACCATCGCTGAAGCGGAACAGTGCATAACCCAAGGGCTGTTCCCCGCAGCCACCAACCGGATTTATTACGGAATGTTTTATGCCATGCTCGCACTTGGACTGCTACGTGGCTTTGAAACCTCCAAACACCAGCAAATGATTGGCTGGTTCAACAAACAATTCATTCATACTGGTATTTTCCCAAAGCAATTTGGCCGCATGGCAAAAGATGCATTTGAAGTGCGCATGGATTCCGATTACAAAGTCAAACAAACACCTACCGCTGAACAACTTGAAGCTTTACTCGCCGATATGAAACTCTTCATAAGCACCATCAAGGATTGGATAGCAGCTAACCCAGCCTGAATCCATTGCCTCAATCATCTTTAACCAACACCAGTTATTTCATGTAATCACAAAGGCCCTTCCAGCATAAGCCGTGGCGCTGGAATAGCCGTCATGAATTGCATGGAACACGATTTTGGCGGTAACCCAGTTCATATGCACCTAGGCCACTTGCTGTCGGGTGAACTTCAAGGTCAAATATTATCATTTTCCATCTTTCATGCGACGGTATTTTTCACGAGCATCATCAATGGAAGAAATATCCAAAGCATCGCCTTCCTCAACTGACAAAACAACGGAAGCCCAAGTGGGCAAAGCCTCGCTTTTCCAAACAACTTCGCCCAACCTCAACTCCGCACAATTGATACTCTCACCCTCATTGTCCGTTAAAATCAGCTGGTCAGGTATGGCTTTGTATTGCCTTACTAGCTTCAAGCCCACTTCATAACTTAACTTGACTATATCTGGATGAACAAAATGCCCGCCTTGTGGAACACGGTTGAACACCCGGTTGATACAAATGCTGACGTCAGACACACCGAAGAAGTTAAGATGAACAGCGTAGCCCAAGCCTTGAAGCCCAATCAAGAACTGCCAAGTCTCCACATCTGCTAGATTGGTCTCAATGGCAAAATCCGAGCGATGGGCGATGAAAACATTCATACGGTCCAGCGCCTGAGCATTCGCCAGTTCCTGCACATTGATGTCGCCCAATCGCTCCTTCAACTGCCGGGCAATATCATCCGCATTGATATAGGTAACTTCTTTCGGGATGAAAAAAGGGTTGACGGTCGTTCATCCTACGCCGTTGGCACCGGCCAACACATAAATTTTAGGCTTGTTTTCCATGATAGGGCCTGATGTCCTTGCCGTTTTCCCGGACAAAGCGTTTTCCGTTCACGTATTCCGCAATCACCAACCCGTCTTCCCCATAGATGATGGGCAATCCTCTTGTGAAAGCTGCCTCCTTCGCCCGCTGGAACGCTGCGGCTGTGGCCTGCTTGCGCTCCTTGGCATCCATTTCGAAATAGGACTTCTCAGCGATGCCGTACAGCAAAGTGATGTCCTCTTGTTTAATGGCTTCTTTAATCATGGCTTTCTTGATTTGTTATGGGCAAAGATAGGGAAATTACCGTTTGCAGCTATGGCCTTTGAGCGACTGGTGTACCTTGGGTAACATCATCAAAAAAGGCATCAACTCTCCATAAACCAATGCCTCATATTCCAATCCTAACAAGCGGAGACATTGAACCAGCGTAACTTGGGAAGACCATGCCCGAGCGAGAGATTTAAATCCTGCGGAAATAACACTTGCGACAATTGGGGACGTCGCATGACCATGAGACCTTGCAAGCAACATCGCTACCCCTCCTACTACAAAGCACCCAAACCATCTTTTACATCTCCTTTACATTGTTTTACACTAAAAAAACTGCTTCCCTTCCAGCCTACGGCATCTTTGTGGCATTGCCTCCCCCATCCAGATAAAGTCATACAAACGCCCAATAATCCCGGGAAACCCAAACCCGAAAACGAAGTTTCACGCCAGTAAACCATCACAAACCACTGATTCATCATCCATATCCATTTATGAAAAAGCACCTTCTTCCCGTGTTCCTCTTCCTGACGGCACTATATGCCTGCGGGGTGAAATCAGCCGAAAAAACAGCAAGCACCGACGAACACCTTGCACCAGCATTGGCCAAAGGCAAGGCTCTCTACTTGGACAATTGCAGCAAATGCCACGCCGCCTTCGATGTGAAAACAATAACCGTGGAGCGTTGGCAGCAGGTTTTGCAGCCCATGATCAAGGATATGTCAAAAATGAGCGACGCTGACGGCAAACTCGTGGAGGCTTACGTCTGGCACCAACTTGGCGTGAAGGGATAAAACGATAACAATCTCACCCCCGCACTTCCCCTTGTCATCCGCCAAAGGCGGAACTGCGTCGTCGGGAGGGAAAGTCTTGGGCAGACTGGGTCAACGTCGGCGAGGTTCAAAACCTCGCCGACGTTTGGCCTTCCTTAATGATAGCTTTAATTGCGATTAAAGGAAAGCCCCACCAATACGATTGCTTCGAGCAATCGTATCGGTAGCACCCAATTGAAGCATACCATCCGTGACGAAATCCAGTGCGATTGGTGGCTTAAGAACAGGGCAAAGAACAGCATCGAATTCGAAAAAGGCGGAGCGGGAGGAGGCCAGCATCCAGCGAAACCATCGGCAATCGGAAGGGTGTGCACCAGTGGGGGATTTGAATCCCGTATTTTCTTGTCTCCGACAGGAGAAGGCCAGCATGAATAGGCTGTAATTACACTCACCGGAGATGTGCATATACAAGGTTCAAGTCTGGTCCCGAAAGCTTTCGGAATGAACCAGTGTTTGCGGGGGAAGACCCTGCGCCAACGGGGTTAATCTTTTTCTCTCATTCCCCTTTCGTAAATATACCACCCCTCAACGGTCATCCCGTTTTTTACAAATTTTTGTTGAATCTTTTCTAAGCATAATTGCCTTGCCTTTTCTGAAGGCAATCTTAATAATTCTTCAATAAAATCACATTTTAAAAAAAATTGTTTGCCATAGGATGTTGGTTTTGAACTACATTCAAACAATCCAAATTTGTCAACATCATTTAAAGCTCTGTACAAACAATAAACTTCTTCGAAATCATCAATTTCGAGATAAGAAAGCCAGGAATCGATGTCTTTACTATTATCCATTTTTATTTTTTTTAGCTGTTGTTTCAAATCATATCCTACAAGGCAACAAAGCTACAAACTCATCCGTGAAATACCCAATCCTTCAAGCAAGCGTACCCAAATGGGCAGTTGAGCGAACTTGGATGGAAAGGTAACGGGCTGTTTGTGGAAACCCTGCGGCTTTGTTTTGGCAAGGCTGTTTATTCAATTGGTCGGGACTAGCTGAATTGGCTTCTAAGTCTTCCCGACCGTGGATCGGGATGACTTAGAAGCTCTACCGCTTTGGGGAAGTAAAAATATTTAGAACAACGGCCATCCCTCTCTATGGATGATTATTATAAGTAATTTCAGGACTTTTTACTTTTAGATAATCTTCTCTGCTAATTTTTTCAGGCTCTTCCCGCCTTGTTCTGCCACCTGATTCATCAAGATAATGAACGACTTCTTTGAAAAAGTCATATTTTCCATTCTTGAAAGTTTTGGAATATGTAGTTACTATCTTATCTTCAGTTTTCGTCTTTGTTGCTATGATTTCGTTTTCTTTCATGGTAATAATTTTTAAAAAGTTAAATCATCAAGGTTAGTGCAGAAGCAACAACCTAAAATGATTTTCCTCAACAGCATTCAACAAAAAAAAGTTCATTCAAAAAAATATTGAATAAGTCTAAGTCACTTTGACATAGAACCGCTTCGCATCACTTTGGTCACTGCTTGTCAAGTCTCAAACATAGATATTTCTATTTACAGGTCTTAAGACGCAAGTCATTAACATGTGGTTGGCTGTAAATTCAAAAATGCATGCGTCAGATACGTTTGAA
>JBGSWN010000167.1:0-18456 GCA_041752395.1 Saprospiraceae bacterium
AACTGATGCTGGAAAGAATTTTTTGCGTGTTTGGGAAAGCAGCAGACCCGCTAAAAAATCATCCCGCTATTGTACATATCAGGAACTTCGGCGTCAAGGCAGCTGCTTAGGCGCTTAAAGACTCACAGACTATTGTTTCAATATTTTGGGTTGAAATTGTCAAAGCTTCTTTTAAGACTTTGGCAAGTATTAAACTGTCCGTATTGTTTTGTTCCTCAATTTCCTTTCTTTTTTCTAAAAGCTCCTTTTCTTTCCTTTCAATTTTTGTTTGCAAAGTGTCGGTTACAACAACTGCAATATTCTTCTCGTCGTTTGGTTGTCCGCACGATAAAAACATGGTCAAAAGTCCGAATGTCAAAATATGTAGTGTCGTTTTCATACGGTTACAGCTAACTACTTGATTCACGCACCCCACAAAACGACAACCTATTGAATTTCAACGTCTTATCGTTTTGTGTGCCATAATCAACAATAAAAGCCCTACCGCTCAAGGCACGACTTTCCGTCGATTGGTTTTAAGTTTTCCCTCAGTGTGTTTAGTGGATTCAGCGCCAAAGCACTTTGAATGCGGGGGCAATGTCAGGCAATTTACCCAACAAAGCAAACCTTTCTATCAAAAAGTTTTCAATTCACTTTTCAAGGCAATCAGGGGCTTCCTTTCTAACCAAAAACTCCAAACAACCCATCAAGTACTCAATCAACTTCGGTGGCAATAGCGCCCGCTCGTAGGCGCTGTTGAGTTCGCTGATTGCCCAGTTCGAGCGTCAGTTCGAAGCTATTTCGGTGATGGCTTTGAGGTATCGGTGACGGAAATCGGCCTTTGCCTTTACTGCGATTTCAAGGCCGTAGAGCTGGCGGCAAATTTCGAAGGCCAACTGCGTCGGGCCGGAGCCAGCATAGCCTACTAAAACCGATGAGTGATATAAAATATGCCTCACCCCCACAGCCCCAAATTCACTCTATCCAAAGTCTCGTTCTCAAAACTATCCAAATATACTTGTGTCGTCTTTTCGCTGGCATGTCCAAGCCCTTCCGAGATTACTGTAGTGCTGACTCCCATACGTTTCAATATCGTCGCCCAAGAATGGCGTGACACATAGGAAGTCAGCTTACCTTCCAACTCAACCTGCTTTGCGAAAATCTTCAAGTGCTTGTTAAAAGTCCGTAAACCACTTGTGATGCGTTGTCGCCTTTTCTCAAGAGTGGGGTAGGTTTCATCCAAGATTGGAAAGACGTAGGAACTGTTGGCGTTGTGTTCCCGATAAAAATTGATGATTTCTTGGACAGGTGGTAGTATCTTGATGGAAAACAGTTTCCCAGTTTTAGTACGCTTGTAGTTGATGCGTTCTCCCGTTATATCTGTCCAACGTAGCTGAGCCATGTCGTGGAAGTTCATGCCCATGTTGAAGAAACTGAACATAAACATGTGCTTGGATAGCAGTTGTTTTGATTCGGGGTCTGGCTCTACATCGAAGATTTTATCAATCTGAGCTTTGGGTAATGCCCGTTTTTGGGTACTGTGGTCGAGCTTGCTGATTTGGTACTCCTTAAAAGGGTAGTACTCTGCTTTGCACAGCTTCTCCTTGATGGCAGCGTTCAGCAATGCACGAAGTGTGCGAAAATGAAGGCTAATGGACGTTTCTTTGAATCCATTCTTGAGTAGGAAATGTTCAAGCCTGGTCAGAAATCTGAAATCAATTTGGCCAAATTGCAGCGACTTCTCATTGTGGAACCTCAAGAGCACCCGCTTGGTATCCCTATACACGTAAGAGTTTCCAATCTTCCCAATCTCCTTCATTTGAGCAATCTTGGTATCAAAGTACTCGAACACGTCTTTGGGCTTTACTTCTTGGAATTTATCCTGAAAATCGGACATTGTCCAATCCTTGCCATCGGCCTCAAATTCTGAAATGATTTCCTCCGCTCGCCAGAATTGCTTGATGAGTGCCTTGTTCTTGTTTTTGGAATGTGGAACGTCACTAGAAAACTTTCCACCAATTTCGTCGTCATCCAGCCACTGGTTTTTAGTAGCCGAATAACCCATTGAGAAATACTTCCGAACCCTGTCCTTGGTGATTCTCAAGAACACTGGATGAGTACCATCTTTTAGTATCTTTGAAGTAAAAAGCAGGATGCTGATAGAAGCCATTTTGATTTCGGTTTACACACTTGGTTTACACAAAATAGTACACAACAAAGGTAAAAACCGAAAACTAGATAAAATAACATTTTTTTAAATCGTTGATAATCAGTTGATTTACAATTAATTCAAAAACATCAATAACCATCAAAAAGGGTATGCACCCTGCTTCCCAAGCTGAGGGCCGTGGGTTCGAGTCCCATTTTCCGCTCATAGAAAAAGCCATTGGTCAAAAGGCCAATGGCTTTTTTCTTTTGAACAAAAAGGCAGCAGCCTATTGCCAGCTAATCTTGTCCCCCACCTTGATACCATGCCGTTGGGCATAGCCACCGTTCACCTCTACCACATACTTGGCAGGGCCGTTCGAGGGTAACGAGTTATCGTTGAGTGTTTTGGCGTTCTCGTGAATGGTTGTGATGATGCCGTTTTCATCCACGAACATGATGTCGAGCGAAATAAAAGTGTTGCGCATCCAAAACCCTTGCTGCTCGCTGGTTTCGAAGAGGAACAGCATCCCCTGGTCTTCCGGCATGGACTTGCGAAACATGAGGCCCAATTGGCGGTCATTATCGGTGTCGGCCTTTTCAATGTCAATCTTTGAAATGGCCTTGCCGCCAGTGGCGCTCTGGAAATACAGTTCGCCTTCTTTTTGAAACTTGGGCTCTGGCATGGGTTCGTTTTTAAGTGGCGTTGCCGCACTACTGCCTTCTAGGTTGGATATCGGAGGCGTGTAGGTGGTTTTACTACTACCAAGGCTTCCGATGGTGCGTACTAGGCCGGGAACTACCATGCTTAGAACCATTAAGGCCAAGCCTCCAATGATGATGATTTGCTTCCAGTTCGTGGCTGGCTTCTTTTTTTTCTTTTTAACGAGCGTCGTTTCCTTCGTAGAGGATGTAGTTGACATGATGACTTGATGTTTGATTGTTGAATGCCTGATTATTGGCGGCGCAAATTTCAGCAAAAAAATGGCCAAATAAACTTGTGGGACGTCACATTAGTCTAAAATACCATTTTGGGCTTGTTTGTTTTTAATCAAACCGCTGCAAATGACTTCATTTTAATCATGAATGACTGACAAAGCTTTGGGCGGGCGTCTTTCAAAAAAAACTATTTTTGCCCCTCAAATTCAAAAAATGATTCTTTCCGATAAAAAAATCCTTGAAGCCATTGAGTCCGGCGACATCGTCATCGAGCCTTATGACCGGGCCTGCCTCGGCACCAATTCCTATGACGTTCACCTTGGCAAGCACCTCGCCAACTACCGTGACCCCGTCCTCGATGCCCGCAAACACAACGAAATTGACCATTTTGAAATACCAGAAGAAGGTTTTGTTTTGAAGCCAGGTGTGCTTTACCTCGGCGTCACAGCGGAATATACGGAGACGCACCACGCCGTGCCGTTTTTAGAGGGAAAAAGCAGCGTTGGCCGCCTCGGCATTGACATTCATGCCACGGCTGGCAAGGGCGATGTCGGCTTTTGCAACCACTGGACACTTGAAATTTCCTGTACCCAACCTGTCAGGGTCTATGCCGGGATGCCCATCGGCCAGTTGATTTACTTTTTGGTGGAAGGTGACATCGAACGTTTTTACAACAAAAAATCCGATGCTAAGTACAATACCCGCACGGACAGGCCGGTGGAGAGCATGATGTGGCGTAACAGGTTTTGAGTTGGCAGTTCGACAGGGTGCAGGTCTTGTCCCGATTGCTCGGGATGGCAGTCATATCGACAGTCTGAAAGACTATGATCTACATTAAACAACGAGAGGTGGTAAACTTGAAAAAGATACCACCTCTCATTGTTCAGGGCATCAAGCTGACTAAACAACTGCACCCTGACTGCCATCCCGAGCAATCGGGACAAGACCTGCACCCTGTCGAACTGCCAACTATTCCTGTTTATCTTTCCACATCGAAAACAAAATCCCAGCGCCCAGCACCACTACGATGAAGGCCAATGAAACCCACTCTGGCAGGACGATATCTAGCGGGTGAAAAACAAGCATCTTGATACCTACAAAAGTCAGGATGATGACGAGGCTGTACTTCACGTACTTGAATTTATCGAGCATGGAAGCCAGTACGAAGTAAAGCGAACGCAGGCCGAGTATGGCGAAGATGTTGGAAGTGAAGACGATGAACGGGTCTTTGGTGATGGAGAAAATAGCTGGAATGCTATCGAATGCGAACATGATATCCGTCGTCTCCACCACTACGAGCGCCACGAAAAGCGGTGTCATGGCCACGGTTTTCCCCTTCCATTTTACGAAGAAATGCTCCCTGCGGATGTTTTTGGTGACGGGCAAGATTTTGCGCAGCTGAATCACCACCGGATTGCTTTCCGGATGGATTTCTTCGTCGTCCGACTTGAGCATTTTGTAGGCAGTCCAGAGTAGGATGAGGCCGAAAATGTACATTACCCAGTCGAACTGTGCTACCAATATCGCACCAGCCCAAATCATTATTCCCCGAAAAAACAACGCCCCAATGATGCCCCAGAACAATACCCGGTGCTGGTACTTCTGTGGAATATGAAAGTAACTGAAGATGACGGCGATGACGAAGACATTGTCCAAACTGAGCGATTGCTCGACAATGTAGCCAGTCAGATAGGTAAGGGCGGCGTCCCAACCTGTGCTGGGTAGCCCAATTGTTTCACCGATGCCGAACCAGTGGTTTTCATAGGCAAAATAGATGAAGCCGCTGAACAGCAGCGACATGCTCACCCACAGTGCCGTCCACCGCAGGGCTTCCTTGGTGGAAATCTTGTGCGGTTCTTTGTTGAACACGCCAAGGTCCAGCGCCAGGAACATGCAAATAAGTAAAATGAAGCCAATCCAGACAAGCATTCAGGTAGTTTTAATTGAAAAAAGCCCCTTTTTGAAAAGCGGCGCAAAGTAAACAAAAAACAACAGGCAGATGACTAAGGAGAGGCCAGTGCGTCACCTTGTTTTTCGACAAAACCAAGCCAAGCTAAGGAAGTAAGCCCCTGAAAATCAGGGCAAAAAAAAACCCCCCTCCAAAACGTGGAGAGAGGCTATCCCAAAAACCGATTACATCTTTTGTTCATTGGGGTGAAAAAGATGGAGATTGCGAAGCTGCATCACTAGGCGGCAATACATCGCAACACTGCAGAATTCTTTGCAGTAAAAAGATAGATGAGTTTCAAGATTGCAAGCAACACCACCGATTAAAAAAACCGTGCGTGAACATTGGAGGGAACAAAAAAAATGGATGAGAAGCTCGGACTACAATTGGTTGTTGAAATGTCTTTAACTTACGAATCGGTTGCTAGGATAGTTTACTTACAAAAAAAACGGTGTTGCTAATTGGTCAGATGTCCTTTCCGGCTTCTCATCTCGTGCCTTTGTTGAATAATGGTCCTTTCATGTTCACAGGAAATTTAATAACAATTACTTTAAAAATCGAGCCAAAAGTAGATGCTCTTAATGACAGCACAAAGTATTTGTAAAAAAATAATTTCTAATCACTGTTTACCGTGAGTAACGGTCAAAGGTTTCAAGGAATCGTAAAAACTCGAAAACTACAATGGGCCGCTCTCAATTCAATTGAAGGCAAACCATTCGACTGCAAAATTCGCCTTCACCTACCCCCTAAAAACGCAGAACCCCTTCCCGGATTTCCCGGAAAGAGGTCTTGCGTGTTCTCAAGGGATTACAAATTGCATCTTTAGTGCGGCCAAACCATTTCGCTTGCGCAATGAAGGTTCAGCAACACTGTTTCTTATCGGTAAGGGATGCAGGCACAAACGTACTTGTACTGTAAGCCTTGAGATGCCCATCGCTGGGCGTTTGTAAATCGGAAAAAGGGAATTTTTTTACAGGGAATTATCTCCCTGGTTTGTTCAATAGTGAATTCGTAGTGTAGAATCTCAGTATTCTTACTTCTGGTGAGTGTTGACTTTTCTAAGTCTCCAGTATGTCAAATTTTACGAGTGTCTAAGGTGTGTGTGTTTGAAATCGGCTGCAAGGTATGGAAAATCTGTTTTGTTGTACCATCCCAAAGCATTTTTTTTAATACTTATTTTGATAAATATCTATGAGTCTGAGTAAAATTCAAAACTTACATTTGATTGGTTAGAGGTGTTTTTGCTTTCGTAAGCAGTTAGTAATCAATAAAATACAGCGGTTTTAGTGCCGAGCATTAAGCTTTAGGGCAAAAACACAAGTTCAAGCTCTGGCACAGCTTTTGAACTTTTGTTTCGCAAACTTGTCTATTTGTCAAGTTTCTAAAATTTTAAAAATGCCAAAAATTCATTTCACTGCATGTTGTTGTTGCTGTACCGTTCCGGTTAGGAAGGGCTACAGGGCATTGCAGTGATACGTGCAATTTTCTGTTTTTTTCAAAAAAGCCTTTCCGTGCCACGGGAAGGCTTTTTTGTTTTTGGCAAACTCAAATTTCAATTTAAGACCATGACCACATCCCTGCTTCTTCCAACCGTCACCCCTTCCGAACAGACGCTGCAAGTCGGCCAATTGGTCGGCAAGACACCGCTGTACGAAATCCGAAACGTGTTCCAAAAGCCCGGCGTCCGCATCTTCGCCAAGCTAGAATGGCAGCAGCTCGGCGGCAGTGTAAAGTCCCGCCCGGCCTTCAATATCATCAAAAATGCCTTGCGGAACGGCCAGCTTGGTCAAGGCAAACACCTGCTCGACGCCACCAGCGGCAATACCGGAATCGCCTACGCCGCCATTTGCGCAGCACTCAAAATCCCTATCACGCTCTGCCTGCCAGAAAACGCCAGCATCGAGCGCAAACGCATCCTGCAAGCACTGGACGTGAACATCGTCTTCACCTCCCGCTTCGATGGAACGGATGGCGCACAACTTGAAGCGAAGCGCCTTTTCAGGGAGCAGCCCGACCGTTACTTCTACGCCGACCAATACGCCAACGACAACAATTGGCGAGCGCACTACGAAACCACCGCCCCCGAAATCTGGCATCAAACCTGTGGCAAAATCACGCATTTCGTGGCAGGATTGGGCACGACGGGTACGTTCACTGGCACGGGCCGTGGGCTCAAAATGTTCAGTCCTGACATCGAGCTGATTGGCCTCCATCCCGACAATCCCATGCACGGCCTCGAAGGATGGAAACACCTGGAAACGGCCATTGTACCCAAGATTTACGATGCCAAATTGGCTGACCAATCTTTGGAAATTGATACGCTGGAGGCTTATGATATCGTTCGTTCGCTGGCGCAAAAAGAGGGCCTACTCGTCAGCCCGTCCGCCGCTGCGAACCTACTTGGAGCTATCAAGGTTGCGGAGCAAATCGAGTCCGGCGTCATCGTCACCACCTTCGCCGACAATGCGGAGAAGTATGCGGAAGTGATGAACCAAATTTTTGGTTGATAACGGTTGATAAGGGTTGATAAGGGTTGATATTAAGCAGAGCCCTGAATCAACCCTTATCAACCCTTATCAACCCTTATCAACATGAAAATGAGCAATTTCATCGTAAACCTGTCCAATGAAGCCGTCGAAGTCATCAACGCCGACGGCATCAATGCCTTCCCAAACGAATGCTGCGGCTTCCTCTATGGCCATGAAACCGAAGGAAGGGAAATCACGCTCGCCGTCCCAGTGACCAATAGCAAGGAAGGCGACCAGCGCCGCCGCTTCGAGATTTCACCACTGGAATACATGCGGGCGGAGCAGTTTGCCTTGCGAAATGACACAACGCTCCTCGGCGTCTATCACTCACACCCGAACCATTCAGCCATTGCCTCCGAGCATGATTTGGCGGTGGCAATGCCCTATTTTTCCTACATCATCGTCTCCGTGATGAACGGCGAAGTGGCCGACCTGAAAAGTTGGCGACTACTGGACGAAGAACGGGAGTTTATAGAAGAGCAAGTTTACATAGACTCCGAAAGCAGGTTATTAAACCCTGTGTCGTGAAGGTTTTGTCATTGCCGCAGGCAAACTGCGACGTCTCGTATTGCGTTGCAGGTTGCCTTCGGTAATGACAAATTTGAAGACAACAATTCAACAATATAACAATTCAACAATTTTTAAAAAATGGCAAAAATTATCATCCCGACGCCTTTACGTAAGTTCACCGACAATACCAGCACGTTTGAAACGACTGGCAACACCGTCCAGGAAGCCATCGAGCAACTGGCACAAGCCCACCACGGCCTTGAGCGCCACCTGTTCGACGACAGCCGGAACATCCGCTCCTTCATCCGGGTCTATCTCGGCGAGGACGACATCAATTCTTTGGAAAAAGGCGCTACCAGCGTTTCCAAAGATGCAGTTATCAGCATCGTACCAGCCATCGCTGGCGGTTGCTAATTTATGATTGTGTGATTGGGTTATTGAGTTATTTTGTACTCGCCCAATCACACAATAACTTAATCACTCAATATCTCAATAACATGAATCATAACCTTTCTCCCAGCGAAATGGCCCGTTACGCACGGCACATCGCCATACCGGAATTCGGCCTTCAAGGACAAGAAAAACTCAAGGCGGGCCGGGTGCTCGTCATCGGCAGCGGCGGCCTCGGAAGCCCGGTTTTACTCTACCTCGCTGCTGCTGGCGTTGGCCATATCGGCATCGTGGACTTCGATACCGTGGACGATAGCAATCTCCAACGGCAGGTGCTTTTCACTACAGCCGACATTGGGAAATCTAAGGCGGAAACGGCCAAGGAACGAATTTTGGCGCTCAATCCATATATTGATATCGTGGTGTACAAAACCCGCTTTACCCGTGAAAATGCGCTGGAACTCGTCAAAAACTATGATGTGGTGGCCGATGGGACGGACAATTTTCCGACCCGCTACCTCGTCAACGACGCCTGTGTATTGGCTGGAAAAGTGAATGTTTATGCCTCCATTTTCCAGTTCGAAGGGCAGGTTTCCGTTTTCAATTACCCGGGAGCGGATGGAGAGCGTGGGCCAAATTACCGGGACATGTTCCCAGAGCCACCACCTCCAGGCCTTGTCCCGAATTGCGCCGAAGGCGGCGTGCTAGGTGTGTTGCCGGGCATCATCGGTTCCATGCAGGCCAGCGAGGTAATCAAGGTGCTGACGGGTGTTGGCGAGCCACTGGCAGGGCGGCTCTTCCTCTTCGATGCGGCGAGCTTCACGACCCGTATTTTGAAGGTGGGAAAAAGCCCAGCGACGAAAATCACGGAACTCATCAATTACGAGCAGTTCTGCGGTTTGGAATCACCCGCTGAACAGCGGCCTGTGAAAGAAATCACGGTGCAGGAACTTTATGAATTACAAGTGCAAGGTGCTGATTTTCAATTGATTGACGTGCGGGAACCACACGAGTTTGCCACGGCAAACCTAGAGGGGGAATTGATTCCGCTAGGCTCGGTCAGTGGGGCTGCCCACCGCATTTCTAAGGATAAAAAAGTGGTTATCCACTGCCGGAGCGGGGTGCGAAGTGCCAAGGCCATCCGAGAACTGGAAGACCAGTTTGGGTTTGAAAACCTTTACAATTTAAAAGGGGGGATTTTGGCTTGGTCGAAAGAAATTGATTCGTCGGTTCCGGCTTATTGATAGGTGCGTTGCCGCCGAAGATTTCCTCGGCGGCAACGTTTATCCGGCCCAGCCCTGAACCCTGTAATTGGTGCGGTCGTGCGTATCGGTTCCACCATAAATAAGGGTCTTAGTCTTAACTTTCTCACCTGCCAGCACTGCAAACATATCCAGCCCTGCAAAATGCTTAGGCAGAACTGTCTGCGACGATTTTATTTCATAAATGTTAAAGCCACCTCCCCGTTTCGTCAACAGGTCAATCTCGTTCCCATTGGAATCTCGCCAAAACCAATATTCTTGCAGTCTGTACTGGTGGTAGTTTTTTTTCAGAATATCGGCAACCACCATGTTCTCAAACAAGCTGCCCAATAAAGTTTGACTGTCAATGTCATCCAAATTTCGAAGCCCTAACAGGAACGCCGCCAACCCCGTATCGTAAAAATAAAGCTTAGGAGTCTTCACGATTCGCTTGCTGAAGTTTTCGAAATAAGGCTGCAATTGAAAAACAATGTAGCTGCTTTCTAAAATAGAAAGCCAAGCCTTGGCGGTAGGCTGCGAAATGCCGCACTCATTAGACAAATTTGTGAGATTTAGCATTTGACCAATGCGAGCTGCGCAAAGACCGAGGAAATTGCGAAAGAGCCTAAGGTCTTGCACATTGGTAAGTTCCGTCACATCTCGGTCTATGTAAGACTGCAAATAGTTGGAATAAAATACAGCAGAATCAAGGTCACGGTCATAAATCGCAGGATAGAACCCTTTGATAATTAAGCTTTTCCAATCTTCTTGCAACAACCCAACCTGCTTTAGCTCCGAATTATCGAATGGGAGCAGTTTGAAAATAGCTACCCTACCAGCCAAACTTTGTGTGATACGCTCCATCAAGTGGAAATTCTGAGAACCTGAAAGGATAAACTGCCCCATTTGCTTGGTTTCGTCAACAATTGTCTGTAGATAGGAAAACAAATGTGGCACCCGTTGCACCTCGTCAAAAATGACTTCTTCTGGGTATCTTTTCAAAAATCCAACCGGGTCATCCTGTGCAAAACTGCGCTGGTTGGTGTCCTCCAAGCTCACATACTGGTATTTTGGGAACATATTTTTCAGCAAGGTGGTCTTGCCGGACTGGCGGGGGCCAGTAACTGCCAGGATAGGGTACTTTCCAATTAAAGATTGAATCGCAGTTTCTATTTCACGCTGTACGAAATGCATCTACTTTTTTCACAAATTTAAACTTAAACTTTGAAATTACATAGCCTTAATTTTTAAATTACATAGAAATTATTTTTAAATTACACAAAGGCAGGTGGTCAAATGTCAGCGAGGGTATCGAAACCTCGCCGACGTTTGACCTAGGCTTATTTCAGCTTGCGCAAAGCCCGTTTCACCACCCCCTTCAGTGGTATGTTTTGCTCCGCAATTTCTAACAAAATCCGGCTCAGCTTTAGCTTTTTGAACGACTTTACCCCTTTGAATTTTGGCACAAAATCAGTGGACGCCGGCTTCTCAGCGGCATGTTTTTCAACGACCATCCGAACAATTGCCTCCGTTTCATCAGGGTAATCTGCCACAACAATGGCAGATTCACCGAGCCATTTTTCGATGACAGGCCAGCGTTTTTCCTTTAAATTTTTGAGGACGGGAATGCCCATTTTCTTCAAAGCGGCGGCGTTGCATTGCTGTTCGTATTGGCCCTTCATGGGCACAACCATCAGCTTCTTCCCCAGATAAAGTGTCTCGGCGGGCGTCTCGAAACCCGCACCGCAGAGCACGCCCGTTGCACCAGCCAGTTTTTCCAAAAATGCCTCATTGTTCACGGGCTGGAAACTGACGTTGCCTTCCGTGTGGGCCTCTTTGCCGTGTTTTGAAAACACAATCCATTGGCTATCAACAAATTGCGAAAGTGTTTTTAAAATCCGCTTATCGGAGTAGGCGGGCAGGTAAACGAGGTAATAGCCTTGGTCACTGACCTTCAGCCGCCGCACTTCCTGCCGGATGACGGGCGTGAAAATCCCATCGTTGTACCGCTGAAAATGGAAACCGTAGCGGGCAGTGACGGGCGCATAATTTTTCAACGTGATTTTTCCGACCGGATCAAAACGCTTGGGTTTTGGCGCTTTTTTATCTAAAACCGCCGCTTGGTGGCTGAGGCTGATGCAGGGCAAATCCTTGTTGAAACAAGCCCAAGCGCTCACTGGCTCAAAGTCGTTCAGCACAAGGTCATATTCCTCCACAGGCAGGCTGTTGATTTCTTCTAGCAACTGCTTCAGATTGCTGTTGCGATACGTGGCCAGCAAGTCCACCTCACCCTTTTTACCAAAAATAAAACTCATGCCACGGAAGCGATACTTGACGGGAAACGGGAATGCCACATCCGCCTGCACACCGCTCACGAGGATGTCAAGTTCGCCCAATTTTGAGAGGATGGGAACGATGTCCCTTGCACGGCTGAGGTGGCCGTTGCCGGTACCTTGGATGGCGTAGAGGATCTTCATGCTGAAAAGTTTATTTGAGCAGGGATTGATAGGACGCAGATTGAACGGATTTGACGGATTTCCACAGCTAAAAAAATCAGTTCAAATCTGTTTAACCTGTTCAATCTGCGTTCTATCCTGCCTTCGAAACATGCGCCCCAGCAATGGATTGCGCCGAATCCACTGCCGCTGCCACGTCTTTTTGCTCCGCAAAATGCAACAAAAAACTGGCTGCGAAAACATCACCCGCCCCAGTCGGGTCCACTTCCACCACTTGCTGTGCGGGAAAATGCCTTCTTGGCTGTCCTTTTTCAAAAACAACCACACCTTGGGCGCCCTGCGTTACCAGTAGGATATTGGCGATGGATGCGATGTGCTCAATCAGCGCCCAATCGCCCGCCACATCGGCTTCGCTCATGGAAATGATGTCCGCCTTGGCTAGTACCGACCAATCGGGAATCGGCTTGGGCGACACCCGGTGCTCGGCGTCCCATTGCCGCATCCAGCCTTGCGGACAGGCACAGGTGATGGTGTTTTGTGAAGCGAAAAAATCAAAAAAATCAATGCTGACCTCGTCGCAAATCGGGCCGAAAAGTGCGGTCTTCGGTGACTGCCAATGCGGTGGCAAATCGCTGGGTGTGAGCTGCGCTGCCCGACCGTGCAGGTACTGGATACGCTGGCCATCAGGCTGGTAAATATTCTCGAAAACAGTCGTTGCTGGCGAGGGAACTACGTGTAAGTCAATGCCGCCGAATTGCGAAGCGAACTGAAAATCGTCGCCAAAAGAAGTCAGGATGGAAGTTTTTTGACCCAGCCGTTGCGTAAGCAAGCCCGCAAAATAAGCTGCGCCGCCAGGAGCGAAGCCGTTCGGAACCACATCGTGGCAAACGTGGCCGATAACCAGGGAATGTGGAGAATTGAAAATGGAGAATTGAAAATTGAGGGTGAATTACGCAGTTTTTAAAAGAAAAATGGAGAATTGCAGCAGTGCCGAATTCTCCATTTTTCTTTTTCAATTCTGAATTATCAAACAAGTTCTTCTGCCATAGCAGGCACCAACCAGCCCCATTTGTCGGCGACCGTACCAGCCCGCAGACCGTCAATCACTTCCTTCACGTGGGTGCCGATTTTGCGCTCGCTGATTGGAGGCAGCGTCATCACGAGGTCTTTGTAGCCGATTTCAGCGACATGCGAAACAACGGCGGCAGTACCTGCGCCAAATGCCTCTTGCAGCGTTCCGTTTTTATAGGCTTCCACCACTTCGTCAATGGTGATAGGATACTCGGAGACGGGCTTGCCCTCGCTGCGCAAGATTTCGAGGATGCAGTCACGGGTGATGCCGTCGAGGATGGTGCCGGAAAGCGGCGGGGTGATGGTCACGCCGTCAATCACGAAGAAAACGTTCATCGTTCCGCTCTCTTGGATATACTTGAATTCCTTGGCGTCGAGCCAGAGGAGTTGGTCGAAACCACGGTCTTGTGCTAGTTTTGCAGGGTAAAGCGCTCCGGCGTAGTTGCCAGCCGCCTTGGCGAAGCCAGTACCGCCCATCGCTGCACGAATGTACTGGGTCTCGGCCCAAAGGCGGACGGGTTTCGGATAATATGGGCCAACGGGGCCTGTGAAGATGAAAAATTTGTAAGATTGCGACGGCCTAACGCCAATGAATTCGTCGGTGGCAATCATTGTCGGACGGATGTAAAGGGCGCTGCCTTCGTCTTCCGGTATCCAAGCTTGGTCCAAGTTGACAAGCTTTGTGAGGCCCTCCACGAACAGTTCCTCCGGGAATTTCGGCATGCACATGCGCTCGGCGGAAACATTCAAACGGTGCGCATGGCGTTCAGGACGGAATAGCATCGGCACGCCGTCCTTGGTTTTGGAGGCTTTCGCTCCTTCGAAAATGGCCTGACCGTAGTGCAGCGCCATCGTGGCAGGGTGAAGGCTTAAGTTTTGGAAAGGCTCGATTCGGGGGTTCTTCCATTCGCCATCCGAGTAGTCGCAGACGAACATGTGGTCGGAAAAATTGCGGCCAAATGGCAGGTCAGCGAAGTTGACTTCGGCAATGCGGGAGGTGGGTGATTTTGTTATTTTGATATCCATGTCCAGTTTTATTTAATTTTGGCCAAAATTATTGTAAAAATCGTTTTTAGAAAAATTAATTTTATCCACTAGGGATGAAAAAACGTCTTTTTGGAATAAAATTTCGAAAAACAGTAAAAAAATGAATATTCAGGCTGACGGGATTTTCGATTTTGAGGTTTTTTCGCTCCAAGAAAACTTGGTTGCTGAAGGCCAAGGTAACAATCAAAAAGGGCTTTTTGTGGCCATTGCCGGAGAACCTGCCCCAAACGACAAGGAACTCTTGAGCAAGATGCTCCAAGCTGCCAGGTTTGACATGGCGGCGGATGCGAAAGTTTTTTGGCTGAACTCCCCACAGCCGTTTAGCTTTTCGTCGCTGCGCAATGAGCTGGGATTTTCAAACGCCCTTTTCTTCGGCATACCGCCCAAACAGGCTGGGCTGATGCTGAATGTCAAGCCCTACGAACCGCTTTCGCTCAATGGTGTCAACTACCTTTTCGCCGCCAGTCTCGCTGAAATCCAAGCCAATCCAGCGCTGAAACGGCCGCTTTGGGAGGGGATGAAAGCTATGTTTAAGGTATGAGCGGGGGGAGAGTGAGAGAGGTGAGCGGGTGAGAGCGTGAGCGGGGAGGAGTGATACAATTTTAATTATTTTGAATATGCGAAAACTGACGGCTGATTTTGTTTTTCCGGTTGCTTCAGCGCTGATTCCCAATGGGGTGGTGATAGTGGATGAGCAAGGAAAAATCCTCGCCATTGACCACCGAGAAAACCATGACACGGCTACGCTGGAAACTTATCAAGGCGCTATTGTGCCGGGCTTCGTGAATGCCCATTGCCACCTCGAACTTTCGCACATGAAGGGCGTGGCGCCAACAGGGACGGGGCTTTTACCATTTTTAAAGACTGTGGTGAACCATCGACACATGTCGCAGGAGCAAATTGATGAAGCCATCGTTCAGGGCGACCGGGAGATGTGGGAGGCGGGTATCCAAGCCGTTGGTGACATCTGCAACAAGGCCGACACCGCCGCCGTGAAAAGCCGCAGCCCTATCCGATACTACAGTTTTGTGGAGATGTTCGATTTCCTCTCCGACGAGCGGGCGCAGCAGATTTTTGATGGGTACTACGAAGTTTTTGCGAAGCAAAGCGATGAAAACGGCAACCGGAAAAGCTGTGTGCCACATGCGCCGTACACCGTTTCGCCCACGCTCTTCCAATTAATTAACGTTGCAAATTCAAGTCTTGCTCCCAATTTTTTGGAACATGACTATTCAAAGGGACGGCAGTTTACCATCAGCATCCACAACCAAGAGACGGCACATGAAGACCAGTTCTTTAATGATAAAACAGGTGATTTTGTTGAATTCTATAAAGCCTTTGGAATTCCGATTGACCATTTCCAGCCCATCGGCCATTCTTCCATGTTTTATACCCTTGAACATCTGGATATGCGCCCCAACGTAATTTTTGTCCACAATACGATGACCAAGCCTTTCGACTTAAAGGCTGCAAACGCTTGGGCTGGTGGCATGAAAGGCTTGTTCTGGTGTACTTGCCCCAATGCCAACCTCTACATTGAAAACCGGCTGCCCAATTACCGCCATTTCCTTGATAATGAGGCGATTGTGTGCATCGGAACAGACAGTTTGACTTCCAATTGGCAGCTTTCCATTTTGGAGGAAATGAAGACCATCGCCCGCTTTCAGAGCTATGTTGGCTTCGAAACGCTGCTCCGTTGGGCCACGCTAAACGGGGCACAGGCATTGGGTTTTGAGGAGGATTTGGGGAGTATCGAAGTGGGCAAGCGCCCCGGCCTGCTGCTGCTAGACCTCGATGAGCGGCTGCAACTCGGTTTTTCGACGAAAGTGAGGCGGCTGGTGTGAAAATGCGGTCTGGGTTCCCAATATTTACACCCAAAACCTGCCCATTTCATGGAAAATAAAGAAAAAAACAAGCTTAAGGATTGGCTCGATAAAATCGAGCAGGACAGTTGGCAACTGGAGCTGGTAGTGACAGGGTTCAGCATTTTTTTGGTATTGGGGGCGTTGGACACCATTGATGGAATAGAGCCTAATATCCGATTGCTAAACGAGGGCATGGGAGACATAGGGAAGCTTGTATCTATATCATTTACGGTACTCGCTATTTCGCTGCTATTCTTCCTCATCAACCTTGTGCTGCACGTCGTCCTGCGTGGGCTGTGGATTGGCGCCATCGGCCTTCGTTCCGTCTCTGGTGATATTGACTTCGACAAGCTGGGCTTTTCGCCCCGTTTTGACCAATTCCTGCGGCGCAAAACGGGCAGTTTTGATGGCTACATCGAGCGGTTGGAAAACCTATGCAGCATTGTTTTCGCCTTCACTTTTCTATTGGTTTTCGTCATAGTTTCGGTGGCCATCTGGAGCTTTTCCGCTGCCTTCATCTTTGATTTAACAAGGGCAAATCTTACTGGGGGATTTGGCGAAATTGTGGCTTCCGTGCTGGAAGTTGTGCTCACCTTGACCGGCATGATTTATATGCTGGACTTCGTGACGCTCGGATGGGTGAAAAAAAGGCGGTGGTTCTCCAAAGTCTATTATCCGTTTTATCGGATTTATGGGTTCATTACCCTATCGGCGCTGTACCGTCCAATGTACTACAATCTCATTGACAACAAGTTGGGACGTAAGGTCGCATTGTTATTGATTCCGTACATCGTGGTGGTGGTATGGCTGGCATCCATGAGGTTTGACTCCCATGCTTGGTACGCTACGGAAGACAATCGCCAAGAAATCGTCAAGTCTTGCTACGACGACCTTCGGAATGAAGGCAACCTGATAAAGTCGGCGAGCATCCCATCGAAGTTCGTTAGCAATGGTTTTTTGGAGCTTTTTATCCGGTACCTACCTTACCAAGACGACGGCAATCTAAAAAAGAAATGCCCCAATGTAAAGCCGCCCACCATGCCGGGCTTCCATTCCGGTTTTTACATTGACATTACTGGCAAGGAAGACGAAGTACAGGTTGATTTCCCCAAATTGAGCCTCAACTGCCTGTCCTCGCTCTACGAACTGCGCATCAACGACAGCCTGTTCCAGCAACCGGGCTACCGTTTTTTCAAACAACCCGAACACAAAGAACGGGGCCTGCTCACCGTGCTCGATGTATCATACCTGCCCCGTGGCGAGCACGAAATCATCCTCAGAAAATTGGGGCGTGATACGACCAAAGGCTCCGAGGCGTTAATTATGAAAGACTTCGTGCGATTTCCATTTTGGAAGGAATGAAACTGCCGTTTTGTCAGGTATCCCTGCGGGGTATGTTTTTTGTTTTCACAAAAAAACTATTTTGATTTTCATGAAAAATGTCCGTTACCACTTGCTGTTGCTGTTCATTGTCGTTGTGTCGGCTTTTTCGTTTGTGCCGCCGCCGCACAAAATCCCAGAACGCAACCAGTTTATACCAGAAGTTATGTACGAAATTCCGCCCGTGGCAGCGCTCACACTCATCGCCTCTGAGGTGGTTGCAGCCAAAGACGAAACGGTGTGCGTGGAAGTAAAAACCAAGGATTTCGAGCAGATACTTTCCATGCAGTACAGCATGAACTGGAATCCTAATCTCCTGAAATTCAAGGAAGTACGCAGTTATGGCTTGGAGGGCATGAGCATCCAGAGCTTTGGGGCACACCTTGCCCAAAAAGGCATTTTGACCTTTAGTTGGTACGACCCGGCGTTGCGGGGTTTCTCCAAACCAGACGGCACCCGGCTTTACGAAGTCTGCTTCGAGGCGGTGGGTGCACCGGGCAGCAAGTCCAAGTTTGAGTTTAGTGGAAAGCCGACGGCGGTGGAGATTGCGAATTCGTCCAGTGTATTTCTTGAACTGAAAACCAAAAGCGGTGAAGTCAAGATAGAAGGGATTAAAAAATAAAATTTTGCCGTTCTTTGCGACCAATTTTCACAAAAAAAAGAAAAAATACCATAAATGAAACTCCCTCATTTACAAATAGTTATCGCCATTTTTTGCTTCGCAACGGCTGTCGGCTGCAACAATGACGACAAGGCCAGAGAAGCCGCCACCGCCGAGGCTTTGGAAGCCGCAAAGACCCCAGCCCCTCAGCAGCCAACTGCACCAATCGCCGCTGAACAACAACCGCAGGCCCGTCCAAAAACCGCTGGGACGATGCGTTTAATGGTCGAAAGCGGCTCTGCCACCAAAGGCTCAGCGGTTTGCGTAGCCATCAAAGCCAAGGATTTCAAGTCCAT
>JBGSWN010000168.1:0-11307 GCA_041752395.1 Saprospiraceae bacterium
TATTCGAGCGGATTTTGGTGATATTTGTTAAAAAACAAACGATAGTCTAGTCACTGGAATGGCGTTTGTTTTTTAACAAATGGGGGTCTAGCGGTTGGAATGGGGCTTGGATATTGCAGGAGGAGGGTGGAGGGGATTTTGGAGAGATTTATGTAGTATTTTTTCTTGAATTTATGACAGTACCTTGCCAGAACAGTAGGTGTTTGGTGAAGATTTAATGGCTGCTGAAATTGGTGGGCCGAACACTTGCGCCAGCGGGATGGCTTCCTTTTATTTATAAACCTTTACCACCCGCATCACTTGTATTTCATTGCTACTTAGATTACGCAATTGTACATCATATATCCCAGTATTCCAGTCAATAGTTTGCATTTCTAGGAGTTGCGCTCCACTTGGAAAAGATGATTGGTAGACTATTTTACCTGACATATCATTTATTTGCACAGAGTAGTCAGTTCGAGCAGGTTCGCCCAGCTTCAGTAAAAGATAATCAGAAATAGGATTGGGCGATGCAAAAAAAGATACTTTTGTACTATTCGCATTAGTGGTTTGAGTTGTCTCTTCTAATTTTATTACCCAAAAATCATATCCCCCTCGACTGTCCTCAGCTTTATCTCCAGATATGTTAGAACTTGAAAATCCTCCCAAAATATAAGAATCAACGTTTGTCTGTTGAAGTGAATATAATCGGTCCTCAGATGCCCCGCCAATGGTTTTCTGCCATTGAATACCCCCAACTGAATTTAACTTAAGCACCCAATAATCACCATATCCTTTGCTATCTTCAGACTTGTCCCCCGAAATATTGGATAAGGAATATCCGCCAATTAAATACCCATAATCAGTAGTTTGTATAATTGTAGTTAGGTAATCATAATCTGCCCCACCAATTGTATTTTGCCATTGAATTGCCCCTAACCCATCCAATTTCACTACCCAATAGTCGTATGCTCCGGTGCTATCTTCTGTCTTATCACCAGATATGCCGGACAAAGATTCCCCTCCAAGAATATACCCTCCATCGGCAGTTTGTATTAGTGTGTTTAACCTGTCATATTCAGAACCACCAATGGTTTTTTGCCATTGAATATTACCGATGGTATCTAATTTCAAAATCCAAAAATCCTCTTTACCATGGCTATTCTCAGTTTTGTCCCCTGAAATATTAGATTTTGTAAATCCGCCAACGATATATCCATCATCACTTGTTTGCTGTAATAAGGTAAAAAAATCATAGTCATTACCACCTATCGTATTTTGCCATTGAATGGCCCCAGTTATGTCCAGTTTTACTACCCAATAATCGGAGCTTCCTTGGCTGATTTCTGTCTTGTCGCCAGACATAGGTGATTCTGACCTACCACCAAGGATGTAACCACCATCACTTGTTTCCTGGACTTCGCTAAGGACATCATAGCCATGCCCACCAATTGTGTTTTGCCATTCAATATTTCCAACGCTATCTAATTTTATCACCCAATAATCACTGAGCCCAGAATTGTCTTCTGTTTTGTCACCAGATATATTAGATTCAGAATACCCCCCCATAATGTAGCCGTTGTCGCTGGTTTCATTAAGTGTTGAAAGCTGGTCAATTTCTGAACCTCCAATCGTTTTTTGCCAAATAATGGAGCCGTTGGCATCTAATTTCAATATCCACATATCATCTAACCCATGACTATCATCTGCTTTATCTCCAGATATATTGGAAACTGAATACCCACCCAATATGTATCCACCATCTCCCAATTGATGGATAGAGTGTAGCCAATCCCCATTTGCACCGCCGATGGTTTTCTGCCATTGAATAGGTGGTGCTTGAGCGGTCAAAAAAATGGGCGACAATAAGAATACTAACAAAGTTGCTAAATTAGGATTTTTCATCGTTGTAATTATTGAGTTGAAAAATGACGGCTATCCTACGTACAATTTGGGTCTAACACCGCCACAAGGTAAAAACCCTTTCCCATCCCGTCCCACATTTCCAAAAAAAAATGATAAGAACCACCCTAAAACAAAAAGCGGCACGACCGCCCTAGCAATCGTGCCGCTCTCCTAAGCTTTCCGAAATCTCAAAGATTTCAGAAAACTAGCACCCAACCTGCCATCAAAAGCAACAAGGATGCTTCGACTGACCGAGTGCATCAAATCCACCCGGTCAGTCGAGCTATAAATCAAACCCCAGCCTAGTTCTTCAACGAAGCCATATCAATGACAAAGCGGTATTTCACATCGCTTTTCAGCAACCTTTCATAAGCTTCATTGATTTCCTGCATTTGGATGATTTCGATGTCGGAAACAATATTGTGTTCGCCACAGAAGTCCAGCATTTCCTGGGTTTCGGCAATGCCACCGATGAGAGAACCTGCCACCGACTTTCTTCCCAGTATCATCGGAACGGAGTTCAAAATGGGTTCAAGTCCACCCAAATATCCGACCAAAACCAAGGTGCCATTAATGTTCAAAGTTGCCACATAAGGGTTTACATCGTGGATATATGGGACGGTATCAATGATTAAATCAAACTTTCCTTTGACGGTGCTCATTTGTGCGTCATCGGTGGAAATAATGACCGTATCAGCGCCCAAGTCCAAAGCGTCCTGTTCTTTGGAGGGTGTCCTTGAAAAAAGCGTGACCTCAGCACCCAATCCTTTGGCCAGTTTGATGGCCATGTGCCCCAGGCCACCCAGCCCAACGACGGCTACTTTGCTCCCGACACCCACCTTCCAGTGGCGCAGTGGAGACCAAGTCGTTATGCCTGCACAAAGCAGGGGCGCTACTGCCGCCAAATCCAGGTTAGCAGGCACTTTCAGCACAAAATGCTCGTCCACCACCACTTTTTCGGAATAGCCGCCAAAGGTCCTGCCGCCGAGGTGTTTGTCGGGGCCGTTGTAGGTTCCTACAAAACCATTGAGGCAGTATTGTTCCAAATCCTGTTGGCAGCTCTCGCAGGTCCTGCAACTGCCCACCAGACAGCCTACGGCGGCATAATCGCCCACTTTTAGTTTGGTCACATCGCTCCCAACGCTGGTTATTTTACCCACAATCTCGTGACCCGGCACGGCAGGATATACCGTTCCACCCCAATCGTTTCTTGCAGTGTGCAAATCCGAGTGGCATACGCCGCAATAAAGGATTTCAATTTCAATATCCGTGGCGGTAAGTTCCCTGCGCTGGATGCTCATTTGTTTCAAAGGAGCGTCGGCTGCTTCCGTGCCGAATGCTTTTGCTGTTGATGTACTCATTTTATTATTTTAATGATTTTAAAAATGCTTTTTATACTGCTAACTAATAGGTTTTGTGCAAATTACGAGCTGGGTTGATAATGGTTGATAATGGTTGATAACAGTTTATAAAGGTTGATTTGCACAAAGCCAATTAGCGCCAAGTATAAAGCTGGTTTTAGCGTAAATTAAATTGCTTGATTTTCTTTCTTTTAAGTCATGTTTCACGCCATGGCACTCAGGATTACTAAACTTTATAAGTTTAGTAATCCTTGTAGGCATGTATTATGGTTTAACCCAAAACTACATCGTCTTATTATCAAAAGAAATTCGATAAATCGCTCCCGCAAAATCATCGGACAAAAGCATGGAACCATCCGGCATGTGCTCCAAATCCACGGGGCGGCCCCACGCTTCATCAGTGGCTTCGTTGAGCCAACCTTCGGCGAAGGGAATATTGGAAGTGCCTTTTTCCCCGTCAATATTTACCAATACCACCCGGTAGCCGCTTTTTTTGGAGCGGTTCCAAGAGCCGTGCTCAGCGATGAGCGCTTGGTTTTGGTATTGCGTAGGGAACTGTTTTCCCTGATAAAATTCCATGCCGAGTGCCGCTACGTGCGCACCAAGCTTTTGCGCTGGTGGGGTGAATTCGCTGCAATTTCGGCCTTTTCCAAATTCTGGGTCAGGTGTGTCGCCTTGGTGGCAGAAGGGGTAGCCGAAGTGCATGCCGTCTTTCGAGGCGCAGTTCAGTTCGTCGGAAGGCAGGTCGTCGCCGAGTTCGTCCCGGCCGTTGTCCGTGAGCCAGAGATAGCCCGTTCCCGGCTGCCAAGCAAAGCCGACCGAGTTGCGAATGCCGTGCTGCACCACCTCGAACCCCGTACCGTCGGGGTTCATTCGGGTCATGCTGGCGAAGATTTCGTTTTCTTTTTCCTTGTTGCAGATATTGCAGGGCGCACCCACCGGCACATAGAGTTTGCCGTCTGGCCCGAAAGCGATGTACTTCCAGCCGTGGTGTTTTTCCGTTGGAAATTTGTCATAAACCACCTCCGGCTTCGGCGGATTGGCGAGGTTGTTTTCAATATCCTTGAACTTGATGATTCGGCTGACCTCCGCCACGTACAAGTCGCCATTGAGGAAGGCCACGCCGTTGGGCATGTTCAGCCCCTCGGCCAGCACGTATTTCTTTTCGGCCCGCATGTCGCCGTCCTCGTCCCGCAGGGCATAGACGCTGCCTTTGTCACGGGTGCCCACAAAGAGCGTCCCGCCGGGCGTGAGGGTCATGGAGCGGGCATTTTCCACTTGGTCGGCATAAATTTCGATTTTAAAGCCGTCCGGTAGTTTGATTTTGGGCAACAGCGTGGCGAGCAGGCTGGTGTCCTTTTTGATTTCTTTCGCCGTGCTTTTGTCCGGCGGATTGTAGGTGCAATTGGTGCAGCAAAAGGCGAAAACGCCAAGGAATAGCAGGGGGAACAGGAATTTTTTCATTTTGAAATTCGTGAAGGTGTAGTGATTGAAAACTAGATTTTAGGCTGGCAAGATAAGCGTTCTATTAGAATTGGGAAGTTGGGGGATTGTTCAAAAAAACACGGATAGTCAACCAAGCAAAACTTGACAATAAAGGAAAGGTTAAAATTCCCGTTTGCACTCACCTCCTTTTTCAATTCTTGATTTAGGTCAATGAAAATATCCGAAAACCCGCCGAATATTGCCCCCTAAAAACAACTATATGTTATCAAGAATTTTCATTGCTTTATTGCTCCTTGCTTTCTCAACCGTCAATATGAGCGCCCAGTCTGCCCAACGGGATTCGCTTCCACGCAGGCATTTCATCGGAAGTACCGCCTTCATTTTGTTGACTCCCATATTGGACCCTTCGCCCAAATATTTCCAATTGAATTTTGGCTACAGCTTAAGCCCCAAGGACGTACTATCTGTAGAGGCCATTACCTGGACTTACCAAGGGCCGCTCGGCAGGCCATACGGCTCGGATTTTGAAAATGAGGACTCGAATTTTCCGGGGGAAGTGCAGGCACTCGGGGCCGGTCTGGCTTACAAGCGGTTCCTTTGGAAAGGTATTTATGGGCAGGTTCATGCTACCGCTTTTCACCAAAATTACTTGGATGAAAACGACAAGAAAATCCAGAGCGGGTTCCAATTGTTCACTGTGATTCGGTTTGGCTACCACTTTGATTTATTCAAAGGCAGGTGGTTTTTGGAGCCATCCTTGGCGGCCACGAGCTGGCCTGTCAACACCAATTTGCCAGCGACTTTCCAAGTCCAGGAGGACAAATGGAACAAGTTTTTCCTGTTTGAGCCGGGCTTGCATTTTGGCTTCAATTTTTAAAAAAAAGACAGCGGCATTTCAAGGTTTGACGGCGAGTTGTTTCCGTATTCGGCTCAGTGATTCGGGTTTTATGCCGAGGTAACTGGCCAGATGATACTGGGGCACTCGCTGCATCAAATCAGGCCGTTCTTCGAGCAATTTGAGGTAGCGCTCCTTTGGGCCGAGCACCATCAGCTCCGCCATAATGTCTTGCTGGACGCCCATCATTTGCTCCATGCCCGTGCGGCAAAAAGTCTCGAAACGGGGGTGCTTTTTGTACAGTTCCTGTTCTTTAGTGCTGTTCACGACGGCCACTGTTGCGTTTTCCATGCAAACGAAAAAATGCTTGGTCGGAAAGCCATTGGCGAGGCTGTTGAAGTCAGCCACCGTTTGGTTTTCAGTGTAAATTTCCAGTGTTCGTTCTTCCCCGTCCACGATTTGGTATTTTCGAATGCAGCCGGATATGAGGTGAAAAGCATCCACGGCAATTTGGCCTTCTTTTAAAAGAAAAGTGCCTTTGGTATAAGTTTTCATCGGAAAACTTTCTTTGATGGATAAGGCTTCTTCGGCTGTTAGCGTGGTGAATTGGGACATTAATTCGACTAGTATATTCTTCATTTTTGCTTGTGTTATTTAGGCTTACTGTTTATTGAGCGTTTTACGGAAATTAGCGCCGCAAGGTAGGACGGGATTTTTTGTAAAGACAAACAGTTGGGCAAAAGCAGGAAGATTACATTCCGAAGGAGCTGTCCTTTTGTAAAAATAATGCTAAATTTATACTTGAATTTCCCCTTGCACACCTCCCCCAAACCCCTTATCTTTCCGCCGTCCAAAACCCCACAAAGCCCACCAAATTATTTAAAAAGCCTAACCAATGGTATCAGAAGCCACCACCACCGCCCCACAGCCAGCCATAACGCTTACCAAAACGGCCCTTATCAACGGGCAGTCCTTCGCCATCGTTCCGGGGGAAACCATCCTCTCGTACGTCCGCCGCTTCAAGGGCAAGGACGCCATCCCCACGCTTTGTGATGCACCCAACCTGGAGCCATTCGGTTCTTGCCGGGTCTGTTCCGTTGAAGTAGGCAGGGTTGGAAATGGCACCAACCTCCGCACAGTGGCCAGTTGCCACACTCCCGTTGAGGAAGGCATGATGGTTTTCACCGAAAGCGAAAGCATCCAGAAACTGCGGAAGAATATCATCGAGTTGGTGCTCACTGACCACCCGCTCGAATGCCTCACCTGCGAGGTGAACGGCAACTGCGAGCTGCAGGATGTGGCCGCCCGTGTCGGCATCCGCAATGTGCGCTACCCGCACGGGAAGGTACACACCGACCGTGAAAAAGACCTCAGCCACCCGTACATGACCTCTGACCTCTCGAAGTGCATCATGTGCTACCGCTGCGTACGGGCCTGCGACGAAGTGCAGGGCCAACTCGTGCTCAGTGTGGCCGGGCGGGGCTATGACAGCCAAATCATCAAGGGGCTCGACCAAGACTTTTTCACCTCCGATTGTGTCTCCTGCGGCGCCTGCTCACAGGCTTGCCCGACGAGCGCCATCCATGATATTTACCAATCGAAAGCGGTGGTCGGACAGGACAAGGTGCGCACCATCTGTACCTATTGCGGCGTGGGCTGCAACTTGGAAGTGAGCGTGAAAAACGGCAATATCCTGTCCATCCAAGCGCCGTTCGATGCCGAGGTGAACAGTGGGCATACCTGTCTGAAAGGCCGCTACGCCTTCAAGTTTTACAACCACCCAGAGCGCATCCAATATCCGATGATTCGCAAAAACGGCGAACTGGAGCGAGTGACTTGGGACGAGGTGTACGATTACCTCGCCACCCGTTTGACCGAAATAAAAAATACCTACGGCGGCGACGCTGTGGCGGGCATCAGCAGCAGCCGCTGCACCAACGAGGAAAATTACCTGATGCAAAAGCTCATCCGGGCCTGCTTCGGAACGAACAATATTGACGGCTGTGCAAGGGTCTGCCACTCACCGACGGCTTTGGGGATGCAGCGCACTTTTGGCACGGGCGCTGCCACCAACTCTGTCGCTGACCTGAAACTGACCGATTGCATGTTGGTCATCGGAGCGAACCCGATGGCGGGACACCCCGTCACTGGTGCAAAAATGAAACAGAAGGCGATGAAAGGCACGCCGCTTATCGTCATTGACCCAAGACGCACGACATTGGCCAAGTACGCCACACATTTCCTCCAACTTCGCCCCGGCACCAACGTGGCTGTGCTGAACATGATGCACTACTATATCATCAAGGAGGGGTTGATGGACAAGGACTTTGTGGCCAACCGCACGGAGGGTTTCGAGGAGTTCTGCGAGGGAATCCTGAACCTGAACATTGATGAAATGGAGGCCATTTCCGGTGTGCCAAGGGAGCAGGTTCGTGCCGCCGCTATCACTTACGCTACCGCAAAAACGGCGATGGAATTCCACGGCCTCGGCGTCACCGAACATTTTCAGGGAACCTATGCCATCATGCTCATCGCTGATTTGGCGATGATAACTGGCAATGTGGGCAAACCCGGCTGCGGTGTGAACCCGTTGCGTGGCCAGAACAATGTGCAGGGTATGGCCGACATGGGCACGCAGCCCTATCAAGGCGCCGGCTACCTCGACGTGACCGACCCACAGATGCACGCCAGGTACGAGCAGTTTTATGGGGCAAAAATGAGCGACAAGGTCGGCCTCACCATCCCCGAAATGTATGACGCTGCCCTCGAAGGCAAGCTGAAAGCCGTCTGGGTGATGGGCGAGGACATGGCGCAGAGTGACCCGAACACCCACCATGTGGTGAAGGCATTGAAAGCGCTTGACCTGCTGGTGGTGCAGGAGATTTTTATGACGGAAACCGCCAAATACGCACACGTCGTGCTGCCGGGTTCTTCGTTTTTGGAAAAAGAAGGCACGTTCACCAACGGCGAGCGCCGCATCCAGAAAGTGCAAAAAGTGGTGGAGCCCATCGGCGAGAGCAAGCCCGACGGCGTTATTTTGGTGGAAATGATGAACCGCCTCGGCTATGCGCAAGCGCCTTACACGGCCAAGGGAATGCTCGAAGAAATCAGCCAAATCGTGCCGTTTTTCGCTGGCGTGAAATGGGACGAACTCGGCAAGCAGGGCAAACAATGGCCCGTGGCAGCGGACGGCAAAGGCACGCCATTGCTGCACGTCGGTGAGTTCAAGCGGGGCAAGGGCAAGTTCGTTTTCACGGACTTTGCCGAAACTTCCGAAATCCTCGACCACTCCGAAGCCTACCCGTACATCCTCACCACGAACCGGGTGCTGGAGCAGTACAACGTCGGCACGATGACCCGCCGGACGCCCAACGTGAAGATTTTCACGGAAGACGTGATTATGATAAATCCAGAAGATGCGATGGAAAAGGGCATTGCCGAAGGCGACCTCGTCCGGATCGAAAGCCCCCGTGGCGAGTGCCGGGTGAAGGCAAAAATCACCGACGAGGTGAAGCCCGGTATCCTCAGCACGACTTTCCACTTCCCGGAATTGATGGTGAACAACGTGACGTCGAGCGTGACGGATTCGATTGCGCATTGCCCGGAGTATAAGGTGGTGAGTGTGCGGGTGAGTAAGGTGTAAAATAAATTAACATGAAATCACTAACCATCAACCTACCAGAGGACGCCAACTTAAAAGACGTCAAAATGCTGATAGCTGCTGCGCTCTTCAAGCAGGGCATCTTTTCCTCCGGCCAAGCCGCTGAAATGGTGGGTATCAGCCGTCGCCAGTTTTTGGAGGATGTTGGAAAATATGGTGTTTCCATTTTTGGAGAAACGGAAGAGGATTTGATGAAAATCAAAAACTTGGCCATCTGAACCATGTCCCAAGTCATCATTTCGGATACTTGTTGCCTGATTTTATTGGAAAAAATTGGGCGAATTGAAATACTCAAGGCCATCTTTGAGCAGGTCGTGGTTACTGACGAAGTTGCTGAAGAATTTGGTTTACTACCCACCTGGATTGAAGTTAAGCACTTGAAGGACAAGCAACTATACAACGAATTGCGTTTGGAATTGGGCAGTGGAGAAGCAAGTTCCATCGCTTTCGCAACGGAGGTGGAGGGCATTCTGCTCATCATTGATGAACGAAAGGGAAGAAAAAAGGCAGAAGAACTCGGCCTTTCCATCATTGGCTCGTTGGGTGTATTGTTGAAGGCAAAACAAAAAGGGGTGATTCCAAGCCTGCTTGAAGTCATACAAGAAATTGACAAGACGGATTTCAGGGTTTCTGAAGCTATTAAATTGAAATTGCTTGGAGAGGCGGGTGAGTTTAATCTATAAAAAACAAGATTGTGTTCTACCCTAATCAAAAGACCGGAGTCCACCAACAAACAAAACAACTTGAAACAACTCCCCACCTTCCTATTCCTTATCATATCCTTGGCGGGCCAAGCACAGCCCGGCACCCCGCACTTAGACTCCCTGCTCCAGTTCGTTGACTGGCACGAAAACCACCGTACTGGCTACGCCTTGGCTCCCGGCGAAAACAGCATCCTGACCAAGAAAGCGGAGGTCATCCTGGGCCAATTGGATTCCTTTTACTACTACCGGGTAGAAAACGGCAAACGCTCCTACTGGACCAATAAGACCATCATCGAAGCGGATACTATTTTCCACTTGTTTTTTGAGATGGACAAACCTGATTACGGCACGGAAGTTTATTCCAAGGCTACTGGCAAGCTTCTCAAAACCATCACTCAAAGGGGCCAAACAGAATTGGAATACCATTATTCAAGCGATTGGAAACTGGACAGCACCACCTCCAAATCGGGCGGCTCGGTGTACGTCGTTTATGAAGGGAACAAGGAATACTGGCGTTTGAGGAAAAATGACCAATTGCTCACCTATCAGGAATTCAACAAAGATGGCCATATTACCCAAATTAGGAACCACCGTGGGCTTGCCGAAGATGGGTCGGAATGGCGGGAAATCAATTTTGAATGGAAAAATGGGCAGTTGGTAAAGATGGATACCCGAACCGTCAAAAAAGGCGAAAGCAGGCCCGGCGTAGAAAACACCTTTGAAAGGGACAAAAACGGCTTGCTCCAAAACGTAGTTTATTATGATTTTGACAGAAACAAACGCAAGTTCCTCGTGAAGGGATTTGGTGGCCCCATCAAGTACAAAACCAACAAGAATGGCCAAGGCCAGACCGTCGTCACCCGCACCTATCAAGGTGAGCCTATTGTTTACACCTTCGACGAGCGGGGCAATTGGGTAAGCATCGTGGGTAAAAATGTAGAAGAACACCGGGTCTTGTTTTACAAAAAGCAATGACCAGCGCTACACCTAATATTTAATTATCGTGATTTTCTGAAAACCACATTTTCCCCATCTTTACCCCTACAAAAACTTACCATGAATGAAACTCGCCAATTTTGACAACCTATTCAGTTCCACCATCCGGGCCCGTGGTCGGCAATACTACAGCGCTGGCAGGGTCACACACCTAGAAGAAGAAGGCAGCCCCGGCTCCGGCAATTGGTTCGCACAAGTAAAAGGCAGTGCTGGTAGCTACGGCGTCGAAATCCACCTGAATGACAAGGGCGGCGTGAAGGTATGGAACTGCGAATGTCCATACGGCAACGGCTGCAAGTACCAAGCTGCAGTTTTGTACAAAATCAAGGAAGTCGCTGGCCGAATTGCCGTCAACATCGTCAAGGAAACAAAAATGAAAAAACCAACTATCGAACAAGCCTTGGCAGCTTACGCCACCCT
>JBGSWN010000169.1:0-8411 GCA_041752395.1 Saprospiraceae bacterium
AACTCACCGCCCATGAACAACAAATTCGTCCCGGGATGCGTCCACATATACCCGAACATGGCCCTAAGACCCGCAAAACGCATCCACTCGTCACCGGGCATTTTATCAATCAATGGGCCTTTGCCATGCACCACCTCATCGTGCGAAAGCGGCAACATGAAGTTTTCGGAGAAAGCATAAATCAAGCTAAAGGTCAGCTCATGGTGGTGGTCCTTGCGGTAAAGCGGGTCAAGCTGCACATATTTCAAGGTATCGTGCATCCAGCCCATCATCCATTTTTGGTCGAAGCCGAGGCCACCATCTGCCACGGGACGGCTAACGCTTGGCCAAGCCGTACTTTCTTCCGCAATCGTAACCACGTCCGGGTGGTCACGGTGTGCCATTTCGTTGAACTCCTTGAAGAACGAAACCGCCTCCAGGTTCTCCCGGCCACCGTACATGTTCGGAATCCATTCGCCTTCCTTGCGGGAATAATCGAGGTAGAGCATAGAAGCCACGGCATCCACCCGAAGGCCGTCAATATGAAACTGCTCCAACCAGAACAGTGCATTGGAAATC
This sequence comes from Saprospiraceae bacterium, assembly GCA_041752395.1. GTDB lineage: Bacteria > Bacteroidota > Bacteroidia > Chitinophagales > Saprospiraceae > UBA6168. Next base: position 559 of record JBGSWN010000169.1, read on the forward strand.
AAGAAGCTGCGCACCTCCCAGCGACCATAGTTGAACACGGCGCTTTTCCAGTCGGGGTGAAAACCCTTGCGTGGGTCGGCATGGTCATAGAGGTGCGTGCCGTCGAAATCGGCAAGGCCGTGGGCATCGTAGGGGAAATGCGAAGGTACCCAATCGAGGATGACGCCGATGCCCGCTTGGTGAAAAGCATCCACCAACGCCATGAAATCTTCGGGTTTACCGAAGCGGCTGCTCGTGGCAAAATAGCCCGTAATCTGATAGCCCCAAGAAGGGAAATAAGGGTGCTCCATCACGGGCAAAAACTCGACGTGCGTGAAACCCATCTCCTTCACATACGGCACCATTTCATCTATCAACTCCAGGTAAGTGAAGGATTGCACCCCACCCTTCTTTTTGCGCCAGCTACCCAAATGCACTTCGTAAACGGAATACGGCTGTGGCTTTCCCGCTTTCTCCGCCCGTTCTTTCAGCCATTTTTCATCTTTCCATTCGTAAAATGGGTCCCAAACAATAGAGGCCGTGTTTGGCGGAATCTCCCAGTAACGGGCGAAGGGGTCGCCTTTGCTCAACCGCCGCTTATCTTGTGCTTTGATGCTGTATTTGTACAAGGTGCCTTTGCCGATGCCGGGAATCCAGCCTTCCCAGATGCCAGTACCATCGGGGCGCAGGAAGAGTTTGTGCGTTTTTTCGCTCCAGAAATTGAAATTGCCAACGACGGAAACCTCCACGGCGCTCGGTGCCCAAACGGCGAAGAAAGTGCCCCATTCCCCATCCAACTGCATAGGATGGCTTCCAAGTTTGTTGTACAACCGGAAGTGTTTGCCAGCCCGAATCAATTCGATGTCGAAATCCGTAAGGAGGGTATGTGGTTGGACGTTTTGCATCTCAATTGGATTGTTGTATTGTTGAATTGTTTGTTTGTTGGGAAAACAAGGTAGGCACAGCTTCTTCGTATCAATCCAACATAGCTTCTCAATTCAACGAGCAAAGGTAAAAAATTCGCCCAACTGGCAGGCAGGATTTGAAAACAAACCGTTTTGTGCCCTAAATCACCCGCACGGATTAATCTTTTCGAAACTTATTAGTGTTTCTAAGCGCTTTCAATATTTTTGCGACCCGAAAATTGACTGAATCACTCAATAACTCAATATCACAATAACATGTCTGACAGCAAAATCCACAAGTGCATCATCATCGGCTCCGGCCCTGCTGGCTATTCTGCCGCCATTTACGCTGCTAGGGCGAACATGAGCCCCGTCCTCTTTACAGGCCCAGAACCCGGCGGACAACTCACAACCACCACGGAAGTCGAGAACTACGCTGGCTACCCAAATGGCATCAGCGGCCCCGACATGATGGAGGAGTTCAGGGCACAGGCCGAGCGTTTTGGCACCGAGGTGCGCTGGGAACTGATTTCAAAAGTGGATTTCAAGACGGGTGAAAAATACCACACCATCTGGAATGAAAGCGGTGAGGAATTCCATGCCTACACCATCATCATCGCCACAGGGGCCACTGCCAAGTACCTTGGCCTCGACTCCGAGAAGCGCCTGCTGAACAACGGCGTCAGCGCCTGTGCGGTCTGCGACGGCTTTTTCTACAAAGGAAAAGAAGTGGCAGTGGTCGGTGGCGGCGATACGGCGGCGGAAGAGGCGACCTACCTCGCCAAGCTTTGCCCGAAGGTTCACCTCCTCGTTAGGCGTGATGAGCTTCGTGCTTCGCAAATCATGCAGAAAAGGGTCTTCAACACGCCGAACATCGAAGTGCATTGGAACACCGAAACTGAAGAAGTGCTGGGCGATGAAAAGGTGAACGGCATCCGGGTGAAAAACCGGATTAGCCGTGAAACCAAGGTGCTTCCCGTGGAAGGCTTCTTCGTCGCCATCGGCCATAAGCCGAACACGGACATCTTCAAGGGCCTCCTCGATATGGATGAAACGGGCTACCTCGTTCCCGTGCCCGGCACTTCCAAGACCAATATCCCCGGTGTTTTTGCCAGCGGCGATGCAGCGGACAAGGTATATCGCCAAGCTATCACAGCAGCAGGTACCGGCTGTATGGCGGCGCTGGATGCGGAGCGGTATATGGTGGAGGAGGAGATTGGGTAGTTTGTGAAATTTAGGCGGTAACTTGAAGTTACCCGCCTAAATCAAAAAGTATATGTTTTTGATGGTACACAGATTTAACGGATTAAACAGATTTACGCTGATTTAAACTGTGTGAATCTGTTTAATCCGTTAAATCTGTGTCCTATCCTATTACGTAAGCAAAGTAAAAAGGTGACGCTTAACCCTAGGCATCACCTTTGAAAGCATATACAACATGACCCATCATGCCATCATAATAGATTTTTCATCGCTCCAATCGCTTTCTACTGTGGAACCAATGGCACGCACCCGGAAAGCCACCTCAACGCCAGGTACATATCCACCCATTTTCTTTTTTACACTTTTGCAGTAAGTCCCATTTTGCCAAGTAAGGCCTCCATCCACGGAGGATTCTATGGCATAGGATATGACACCACGGCGATACGTCCATACCAGTTTTACGGTACCACTGTTTACGGTGCGCAAAATATCCGTTATCAATGGTTTTTCAATGGATTCAACGGGTGCTGGTGTTGCTTTCATGGGAAGCCCTGAAGCTATGGCCAAATTGGTATCCTTCCCGTCACAGAGTATATTTACTTTCATGGCTATCTTATATAGCTTAGCCATCGTTTCATTTCGCTTGATGTTTTTGTCATCAATCTTCAGGGAGTCACCACCTGCGGCTGCACTGGCTAATACCTGCCATTCATTATAAAGTGTGTTTAATTCTACTAAATCCTCCCTTAATGAATCAAACCGTGCATCCAAGCCCATTGCCTTACTGGCGTCACGCACCAATTTGGCTTGTTTTGCTTCTGCCCAACGCATGAACACATAAATAATTAGCATTTTCATATAAAATGGTATTTAAAGCTGGTTGGCCTTTCCCATGAGCACCGAGCCTCCGTGGATATTAGTTGACGAGAAGCTATGATGGCCCTAGGGAGTGAACCTCCCAGACTAGGTTACGATATTTGGCTCTTTTTTGTTTTACTTTTAAAAAAACACCAGTATAAAATTGATTGCTCATTATGAGCCAAAAACCGTGCAAAAAACTGTTAAAATAGCCCGATTCCTGAAAATATATTTTTACAACACCCAATATACGTTGTTTTCTTAAAATTGCATGTCTGCATACACCGATTTTGATATGGTTATTGGTGTTTTCAATGCTGCATACGGTGATTTTGATAGGGTTATTACCGCTTGCGATACTACTGACAACAATTTTGATAATGGTTTGAACTTGCGCAATATTGCAAGCAATGATTTTGATACTACACCTGCCTTGCGCAATAATGCAACAGGCAATTTCCAAGTGATTATCGTCCATCTTCACCCTGCTTCTACCTTCCGTAATGCTGAAAATGTGAATCGCAGGGTCGTGGATGCTTTTTTCAAACTTGCTTTTGCCTTTCGTGTGTTGAAGATTTGGGATGCTTGGGCTTGAGGAATGAAGGCGCAGGTATTGCACGCTTCCAGCCCATCCCCCTTTCTTCCCTATTTTTTCAAGGCGAGGGGATGGGATTATGGATTGTTGGGATATATTTGCACCACAACGCTTTTCAACGCAAACACGAAACGAATGACCCTCAAGTTCCTCCCATTCAAGGCGACACTCAACAAAGCCTATCAGAAGCTGAAGCCCACCCGCTCGGAGATGGAGCGCTTTAAGTCTGGCTTGGTGAAGCTGCTCGATAACATTGACCACAGCGAGAGCGAGGAGAACCACAAATTCCACCTACAGAATTTCCTCAACGAAGTCTGGTACAAAGACGCCCACCTCATTGCCCCGAAGGGGAACATTGATTTGGTGATACACGAGGAGCGCAGCGCCCAAAGCCCGGCGGTGGTGTTATTCGAGGTGAAGCGGGAACGCAACCTCGGCGAGATGATTCGCCCAGATAGCCCCAACGCCAAGGCCCTTCACGAACTGATACTCTACTACCTGCGGGAGCGGGTGAACGCTGGCAATATCTACGTCAAGCACCTCGTCATTACGAACATCTATGATTGGTATATCTTCGACGGGGCGACCTTCGACCGCCTTTTTTACCAAAACAAAAAACTGTTAAAGGACTATGACCGCTGGCGCAATGACCAGACGGTGCTGCATACGACCGATTTTTTCTACAAGGACATTGCGAAGCGGTATTTGGAGGAGATGGCAGAGGAATTGGTGGCGGCGCATTTCAATTTGAAGGAGTATTTGCGGTATTTGCCAATGACCGCTGCGTCGTTGCCCCTGACCCCTAAAGGGGAACCCACTGACGCACACTTATCGGAACTCCAAAATAGGCAATCAACCACGGGAGGAACAAATACAGGTTCCCCTTTAGGGGTCAGGGGCAACGACAAGAAAGGGGAACCCACAGACGCACACTTATCGGAACTCCAAATTAGGCAATCAACCACGGGAGGAACAAATACAGGTTCCCCTTTAGGGGTCAGGGGCAACGACGACAAACCGCTCATCCCCCTCTTCAAAATCCTAAGCCCGCAGCACCTGCTGCGACTGCCGTTCGCCAACGACAGCAATTCGCTGAACGAGGGTTTTTACCGGGAGCTGCTCTACCTCATCGGCTTGGAGGAGGAAAAAGAGGGCGGCAAGAAGCTGATACGCCGCTGCGCAACGGAGCGGCGGCATTCGGGGTCGCTGCTGGAGAACACCATTAATATCATACAGTACGAAGACCGGATGCGGCACGTCAGGAGCAACGACGTGTTTGAGGTGGGGCTGGAGCTTTGCATCACTTGGGTGAACCGCCTGCTGTTCCTCAAGCTGCTCGAATCGCAGTTGGTAAAATACCACGGCGGCCTGAGCGGCGGCGGGGCGGACTACCGCTTCCTGACCTCAAAACTGCTAAAAGACTTCGACGGGCTGAACAAGCTCTTCTTCCAAGTGCTGGCCGGAAAGGTGGAGAACCGTCCGGCGGCGGTGCTGGACAGCTTCGCCAAAGTGCCTTACCTCAATAGTTCGCTCTTTGAAATCACGGAGATGGAAGGCGCCGCCATCCGCATCAACAGCCTGGAGGACGAACTGACGCTGCCCCTGCACCCGAAGTCGGTGCTGCGCAACAGCGGCAGCAAAGGGGAGGCGCCACCCATGGCGGCGCTGCATTATATCTTCGCCTTTCTGGATGCCTACGACTTCGCCTCGGAAGGCGGCGAGGAGGTGCAGGAGGAAAACAAGGCGCTCATCAACGCTAGCGTGCTGGGCCTCATCTTCGAGAAGATAAACGGCTACCGGGACGGCTCCTTCTTCACCCCCGGCTTCATCACGATGTACATGTGCCGGGAGACGGTGCGCAGGGCTGTGATGCAGAAGTTCAACCAGCACTACGGGATTGACTGCGCCGACTTTGGCGACCTCTGCAACTTCACCGCTAAGCATTATAAAAAGGAGGACGTGCTGGCCAACAACCGCCTCGTGAACAGCCTGCGAATCTGCGACCCCGCCGTGGGCAGCGGCCACTTCCTCGTGTCGGCACTGAACGAACTGATAGCGGTGAAGTCGGAACTGGGCATACTGGCCGATGCCGATGGCAACGTGCTGCGGGGCTATGCCGCCACCGTGGAGAACGATGAACTGGTGGTGACCTGCAACGATGGGCAAGACCTCTTTGAATACCGCACCCCCCGACCCCCTAAAGAGGGAGATAGCCCCCAGTCTAACTCCCCTTTTAAGGGATGGGGGGGCGAGGCCCAGAAAGTGCAGGAAACCATTTTCCATGAAAAACAGACCCTCATCGAGAATTGCCTCTTTGGGGTGGACATCAACCCGAATTCGGTGAAAATCTGTCGGCTCCGGCTTTGGATTGAACTCTTGAAAAACACCTATTATATAGGTGGCACGGACGCTGGGGGCTTGGAGACGCTGCCGAATATTGACATCAATATAAAAGTGGGAAATTCGCTCATCAGCCGCTTTGCGCTGGATACCGACCTGAGCAAGGTGGTGAAAAGCAAGAACGAGATTCAGGACTACCGCCGCTATGTGCAGGAATACCACCATGCCACCGACAAGGACACGAAGCGGGGCTTGTTGGCGATGATTGAAAAACTAAAGGGCGACTTCCGCACGGAGATTCACCGTAATGACAAGCTGAACAAGCAGAAGTCGAAACTGGCGGGGGAACTCTACAACCTGACGCAGCAGGGCAGCCTCTTCGGGATGACGGAAGCGGAGGCCAAAAAGCGCAAAACCGAGGCCGACAAACTGGAAAAGGAACTGGAGAAACTGGAAACGCAGATAATGGCGATACAAGAAAACAAGATTTACGAGAATGCCTTCGAGTGGCGGTTTGAGTTCCCGGAAGTGCTGGATGCGGAAGGGAAGTTTGTGGGGTTTGATGTGGTGGTGGGGAATCCGCCGTATGACGTATTGGAGAAAGAAAGAAATGAACCCTTAGCTCCACATAAAAGTTTATTAGATTTTGCAAATGCTAACGAAGAATATTTACCAGTTTTAGGTGGAAAATTAAATATTTATCGGTTGTTTATTGCAAAGGCTTTGCGACTATTAAAGGGCAACGGAGAATTTAATTTTATAGTACCCTTGTCTATATTAGCAGATTACAGTTGTGCTAAGTCAAGGTTGCATTTGTTCAACTCTTTAAATTATCTAAAAACTACTGCATTCCCACAAAAAGATATTGCAAGTAAAAGAGTTTTTGAGGACGCAAAATTATCTACAACTATAATAACGGGGCAAAAACGAAGTGGTGAAAGTGTAGATGAAAAAATTCTAATTATAACTTACCCTTTCAATTCATTTAAGGACAAGCCAAAAAGATGCGAAATACTCTTGAATGACTTAGAATTGATTGATAAGGAAAGTTTACCAATACCACTTATTGACCAAACTGATTGGGATTTAATAAAATACCTACATAATCGAGAATCTGTAAATCGCCTTGGAGAAGTAAAGGATTTTGAAATAAGAAGAGGTGAAATTAATCAAACAATTTTCAGAGAGTACATAACGGAAAATCCGAATGATGTTGCTTTAGTGAAAGGAGTAGAAATTGGACAATACAGGTTTAATTTGAAACTAAGTCAAGGTAAAAAAGAATGGTTTAATGAAAGGGGTTTTTTAGAAAAAAATAAATCACAAGCACTTGCCACCTTAACTCGTATTGCTACTCAAAGGATAACTGGAATTGACGAAAGACTACGGATAGTAGCTACAATTGTTAATCCTGTTTCATATTTTGCTGATTCAACCAATTCAATTACCATTGATGAAAAATCGTCGCTTTCCCTTTTATACCTTCTTGGTTTGCTAAACTCTAAGTTATTTCAATGGGCTTTTAAGTTGACTAGCACAAACAACAACGTTGGAACTAATGAGCTAAAGAATTTGCCTTTTGAATATCCATCATTAATTCAAATGCTAGAAATCGAAACCCTCGTCACACAAATCCTCGCCGCCAAGCAAGCCGACGCCCAAGCAGACACCACGGCGCTGGAGGGGGAAGTGGATAGGCTGGTGTATGGGTTGTATGGGCTTGGGGAGGAGGAGGTGAGAATCATAGAAGGAACAAGCAAACAAGGATAGGATAATTTTGTCCTATTTTAATTTCATAATCAATACTTAATTAACATGCTTAATTTAAAAAACAGGCGGTGTATCAAATGTAATGCTGCCGCTCCAGGTTGAATTGCCAAAAGAACCAACCAATCGCCAAGTTGTGCCACTTGTCTAATTTGGAAAAGGATAGCGACTTCCTTACCAGCCGACTGACCCTTGCCCTGATGGTA
>JBGSWN010000170.1:0-2814 GCA_041752395.1 Saprospiraceae bacterium
GTCGAGATTGACAAGGGCACCGTTGCCGTTAATGTAGAGGGAGTGTATCGGGTCGCTGTTGATGCCATTGGAGACCGAGGTACCGGCCCTTATCAACTTGGGGAAGCCGATGGAGGTCAGGCTGGCATTAGACGTGATGCGAAGTGCGGCAGAAACCAGCTTAAGTTTCGGGAAGCTAGAACTCGCAAGCCCAGCGTTGGTCAGCACCAAAAAGTCACCGAGCACGGTGTCAAGGTTCACCAGGGAAATCCCCTGCAAGAGCTGGTTCGATTCCACGTTGAAGCCGCCACCTGTGCGCCTCAATCCTTGCATGCCGCTGATGGTGGCAAGGGTTGCGTTCGACTCATAGTTCAAGACGCCGCCGACCAAGTCAAGGCTGCCAAAGCCGGATACCGAGACAAGGGAAGGGTTGGAAACGATTTGGAGGTTGTTGCCAGTCCTTTCAAGTTTTGCAAAACCGCCAATTGATATCAGGTTTTGGTTGCTCTGGATGAGAATGTTGTTGCCTACCGACGCCAATAATGGAAAGGATGTATCTAGATTGGCAAGAGCGCTGTTGGAATTGATGTAAAGAGATTGTAAGACTTCACTTCCAAAGCCGAGCGGAACTCCGCTGCCGACCCTAACTAGCTGTGGAAAACTGACAGCCGCCAAGCTGCCGTTCGAAGTGATGCGCAAAGCCCCCGCATCCACCAATTTCAAATTTGGCAAATTTGCCGAAACCAAATTCGGGTTATTTAAAATCACTAAATTCCCCGTTACAGTTTCCAGTTCCGATAGCCCATCCAAATTAACAATGTCATTGCCCGTAATGGTCAAACTTCCAGTAATACTGGTACAATTGAAAGCATCAACTTGAGCTTGAGTAGATAAATTGAAAGAACCAGGGCATAGCTGCCCATACAGCCCATTCCCCAACAGAAGGAGCTGGCAAATCAAAAGCGTCAAAATCTTTTTCATGGTCATTTATAGTGTTAGTTTAACTACCCTTTTTTACCAAAACAATAAAAAAACCGCATGAACGAGAACGCCCAAGCAGGAGTAGTTAAGGTTAATTAATTACAACTAAAATCGGTGTGATGGAGCTACCAATAAAGGTGACTGGTGAGACAGTATAAATGCTTTGAACTTTTTGAAAAATTCAAAGCCCTGATAACAAAGGTAAAACCAATGTTTTTAATGGCCAAACAATCAGGCGTATTTTCTGGATTCTGAGCAGAATATTTACAACAAATTAATGAGTCCTATCCAATTTATCCATTTTGGGTAGTTATTTCGGTTGAACCTGCCGCACAAAAAAACGCCCAACCTCCTCCAAGGCCGGGCGTCCCTAATTTTCACTAAAAACAAGCAAAATCAGCCCTCCGCACCATTAGCGGCCACCGGCAACTCCACAGGCGCAGGCACACTCGCAAACGGCGAAGCCTCATCGCTCACCACGATTCCGATGCTTGGCGACCAATCGCTGTCCACCACATTGCCGAGCACATAGACGGCACGATAGACCCATGCGGCGGAATGTTGGCCATCGGGCAAGAGAATCATTTCCTCGGCACGGCGGCCCGTGGTATTGGTCAGTTGGGTGAACTCGCTCAAGCCCGATTTGTCCACTTGTATCACCACGGCCTGGCCCTTGCGGGCATTGCCACTGAAAATCTTGAGGTATGCCGGACCATTTTCGATATTGAAGGAAAGCAATTACAATTTTTCAAAAAGACCGATGCAAAGTCTATCCAGACCGACACATTAAAAATCCAATTCAAGTTATAAGTCATCCAGGCCGACACATTATAAATACAAGTCAAGTTATAAGTCACCCAAGCCAAGTTAAAAGTCATCAAGAACGAGTTAGGGTCAATCCAGACCGTGTTAGTGTTCAACACTTTGGGGCAAAGCTTGGGAATAGCAAAACATGAAGTCGGAAGATTCGGTGCTTTCTTCGGTTAGTGTGCAGCGACTGGGAGGTGATTAGGGAGAGGGTTCGATGGAAAAAGGGCTTTGAGAGAGCGGCAGGGGATTTTTTTGGGAGAAGAAAATAGACGCTTTGAAAATAGGGAAGCTAGTATTACATTTGCTTTGTATCCGTGGCTGTGCGCAAGGTTTGCTCGAAAGTGGGCATGTTTAAGCAGCGTACAGGATGGGGATTGACGCATTGCGTGTTTTGGATTGTCGATAATCCAAAACATGCAATGCGTTAATCAGTAGTTATAGGCAAGCAATAAAATCAATCATATGAAAAAACTATTTTATATTTTTATCCCATTAACATTAATAATTTATGGATTTCAATGTAATGACGAAGAATGTGAAGAATACATATTTGACACAGCGAGTCTTAATTATTCAATAGAACCGTTTCAAAAAGAATTTGAAATTGGAGATACGGTATCAATTGAGTATCTGAATGGAAATCTGATAATGTTACATGAAACGATGAGAGAAATTGATTTGACAAATCAGGAAATCCTTCAGTATTTTGACCTATTTCAGGTAAAAGAAAATAATTCACCGATTACGTCAGGAACAAAAGATATCCAAATTATTCACAATGGCAATCAGTTGGACTTTATTCAAAATACAAACGAAATCTCAAGATTGATTTCATGGGATTGTAAAGAAAGTAACTGCTCACTTTCATTACAACTAATACCAAGAAAAAGTGGGTTTTATGGTATAAGAGGTTGTTTAAAAATCCTCAGCTAGTCTGAAAAGATGGGAATCAGTTGGATAATTTTGAGTTTTCCGAACCTTAAAAATTATCCTATCATGAAGTACGATTCAGACTTGACCGATTCCCAGTGGGAAGTTATTGCA
>JBGSWN010000171.1:0-34262 GCA_041752395.1 Saprospiraceae bacterium
TGCAATAACTTCCCACTGGGAATCGGTCAAGTCTGAATCGTACTTCATGATAGGATAATTTTTAAGGTTCGGAAAACTCAAAATTATCCAACTGATTCCCATCTTTTCAGACTAGCTGAGGATTTTTAAACAACCTCTAAGTGACCTGGCAGTTATTTTCATCAAACAAAATTCAAGTAACTCATGACAACAGTGTTGTTTTTTGAAAAAATCCAACAAATCGGCGTTGATGCAACGCTGCAACAACTGGCAGAGCAAAACCCCATGTTCCAGCAGCAGAAGCGACAGCTTGAACGACTTAAAATTGATGTTGAAAAAGGCTTGGTGCTCCTTTCGGATGTCTATTTGGAACGCAACCGAATTTCCATGTCAGTCCTGGAACTTCATTTCAGCGGGGCTCATTCATTGGAAGACCACCACAAACTCTCTGAAATCCTAAGAGAATACCTTTGTATTTCGGAAGAAAAAGAGTCTGCCAGCAGGGCATTGTCGGATGCTGAATTTGCCACCATTACCGCCCAACGCAAATTGCATCATCAAGAAATGCCGGAATTGGATTTGTCACCAATGCCACCTGAACAGGCACTGCCCGTTCAAGCGGTAATTAAATTGATTGGAGCCAACCAATTGGAACTCGCAATCCGGCACGCACTTACATTGTCCAACGAAACTGTTTTCTCAAAAAAAGCAAGGGAACTGGCCTTGCAATATAAGGCTTTCAGCGAGCATGTCAAACGCCAGTTGATCAGCTATGAGACAACCATTATCGAAGAAAATAGAATCAGTACTGCATTGATTGAGTTGCTGAACAACATCGCCCAAGCCCCTCCCAAAAAAGGAAAGTCCTTTTGGCATCGACTGTGGTCATAAAGTTTAGGGAGCGGGAAATAAATGAGGTACCCGTTATGGCGCAGTGTTTTTTTCTTGTAAAAGTGTTTGAAAAACTAAGTGAAACGAATCTAATAAAATGTACCAGTCTCTATGGTTTTAGGAATACAGGGGTTTGGGGCGGAACGCCCCAAAAGACCCTCTCCCCCCGACGAGCCGCCGAAGGCGGCGAGGAGGGGGCGGCGTAACGTAACAGACTGGTCTATTTAATTAAATCATTTTCACTAAGAGCATGTTTGGGATTTGGTGCTTGAGGCAAAAACGAACTATTTTTTGTCAGTTTTTTGCCTTTTTGAAGGCGAATAGCGGGGCTACGCATCTGAAATAAGGTGAAAAAATGGCGAAAATCTCGATGCCGATTTATCGGTAAGACCCGTTTTTGACCAAGGGACTAAATCCCAAACATGCTCTAAGGCAAAGCCGAAAGAATATAATTACCTGTAAAACTGGTGGATTTCTAATTTGCATTAAATGCAAAGTTGGAGCATCACGTACTTATCAGGATTGCTGTCAAACTTGAGGCAGCCATCTCGCTTGGTTCTTTATCGAATATTTGGATAATGCTACCGAATTATAGACAAATGAAAGCGAATATATAACGGACGAGCAGCTTGGTGATTGAGCTTATAACTTTGCTCTAAATTCCAAATAATTGAAAACTAAACTAATTGCACAGCTTTTCAAAAATCAATGATTATGGTATATCCTTCAAAAATCCAGCACTTTTTCCTCGTATTGTTTTTGACAATAGCCCAAGTCTGCCTTGCCCAAAAACCCTGGAAACTTCAGTGGGGCAAACCCCATACAATAGAAAAGAAATCAGGCGGTGCAAGCGGGTTCGTGGCAACTGGGCCAGAAGGGCATTATTTATTGAAAAGGAAAACGCAGACCTCGTATTTTGACAAAAAACCTGAAGCCGCTTGGTTGGAATTGTATGGCCATGACCTGGGGTTGGTGAAGTCCATACCCTTGCCGCTCAAGTACAAAGATGAGCAGCTGATGTTTGAGCGTTTCGCCATGATGAAGGACAAGGCTTATCTGATCACCTCTTTTTACAATAACAAGTTGGGGAAAAGGTACATGTTCGCTCAACCCATAAACCTAAAGTCATCCGTGCACGAGGCTGAATATACTACCATTCTCGAAGTGGATTTGACCAGCCTGCTCCGTCCAAATGGCTTTGGATTGGCATTGTCACCGGACGGCAGTCGCATCCTTGCCTATGGGGCCCTCATGTCCCAAGAAGGCCAAGAAGAGCGTTACTCGCTGGCCGTCATGGACGCTGACATGAAACAATCATGGCGGAAAGACATCGAACTGCCCTACCCTCAGAAGAGCATAACAGTAAGGGAGTTTCGGGTGGACAACATAGGGAACGTCCATATATTGGCTACCCGAAAACGCTCCAAGGGCGAAAAAAAGGAACGGGATGAATACGACCGTGACTACTATATCTTCACTTATAGGAGCGGCGATGCGGCCTTCGTCGAGCATAAGGCCCAATTGGAGCAGAAGCACATCTCTGGCTTTAAGTTCAGGCCCACCAATACGGGGGATTTGGTTTGTGCCGGCTATTATTCCGATGAGGAAGAAGGCCAGGTAAAGGGAGCGTTTTTCTATAAAATCAGTGGACAAGATGGGCGTGAGCTGGAAAAGAATATCCAAGCCTTCAACCAAGAAGTGCTTATTTCGGACCTTTCAAAGCGCAAACAAGAAAAAGCAAAAAAGAAAAAAGAAGACCCCGACCAAGAGTTGGGCAATTATATCCCCAGAAACTTGGAATTCCTGGAGGACGGCAGCATCATACTGGTTGGCGAGCATTTTTATGTGACAGAAACCTCTTATAGCTCGGGGAATTCTGGCAGGATGTATCCTGTCAACCATTATCATGATTTGCTCGTCACACGTTTTGCGCCAGATGGCAAACTGGGCTGGGCCGCCAAGGTGGAAAAAAAGCAGGGCGAGGGCAATAAGGGATATGCCATGAAGCTGCTTGGCGATAAACTCTATTTTATCTATAAAAATGATTTGCCGCTCAATGAAGGTGTTAAAATAGCCACGCTTTCGGCGGCAAACGGCGAGGTATCGTACAGCCCTTTGTATGACGATGATGGCGCATTGGACCACCAGGCAGTGTTTAGCCCAAGCCCATCAAAGCTCATCATCGGCATTGAGGAAAAAAAGAATTACCGATTATTGGAATTGGATTTTAAATAGTGATGCAACTGCCAACATTCAAAGCTAATAATACCAAAATCCAAGATTGATGAAAAAACAAATTGTATTCCTTTTGCCAGTATTGATGGCCGTCTCTGGCCTATATGGCCAATCTGGCAATACGCAAAAATCAATGGATGAGATGCTTGCCGATGCCGATGAAAGCAGGCAGCACATTATACTGAAGACGAATCCAATTGCCATGTTCAATGGCGATTTCCCCATTTATGCGGAAGTGCTTATTAGCAAAAAGTTTTCGCTGGAAGCCGGGGTTGGATTGGTAGCCGGGTATTTCGTCCATGAACTGACCTATATCGGCAAAGAGCCTTTCGCCATAGAACCAGATGGCGTAATCGAACCTACCACTGGCTACAGCTTACGGGTCTTCCCACGCTATTACCTTGTGGGCGGGAACATGGAGGGAATGGCCATTGGCCCTTTCTGGCGCATGCGGCAGTATGGAATTGAAGGCTCGGACGACAAAGTTCGCTTCCGTGACTTATGCTTTATGTACAGCCAACAGATACCCACAGGCAAGTTCTTCTTTGAATATTATGTCGGGTTCGGCAAGCGAACCAAGACATTTCCTGAAGGGATTCAGCCTGATAAATCGGTTCACAACATTGTCATCCCTTTTGGGATAAAGATTGGTTATAGCCTTTGAACGATACTTAAAACAGACTATAATTTTAATCAAGGCGAATCAAGTGGCAGCAATCCCGATGTTCGCTGTAGTTAAAATTAAAAAATAAATTCATTCATAAACAAAAAATTTAATCATGGCACACATGTCTATTTCTCAAATCAAAATCGGCACTTATCAGTGCTTTGTACACCACTTTTTTTTTCGTAGTTTCATCTTCCTTGTGTCCTTTTTTGGAGTTTTGCCTTGGGCTCAGGCGCAATGGTGTAACAATCCCAACCCACAGTTCTGTCCGGGAAATTTATTCCAAAACGGTGACTTCGAGACCGTCACTGCCAACCCGGATGCAGTGACTGGGGACGATGTCATCCTTGCCACAGGCTGGCGAGATATGTGGTTGACTTGGCCGGGACCTGGCGCTGGCAAGCTTTCGGATCTTTTTTGCACCCCCAGCAGCAGCACATTGGGCTCTAATCCCAACCCAAATACGGGTGTTTATGCTGGTTTTTGGCTTCAAAATAAAGTCAATGATAATTCGGACCCCCTATATCGGGAAGGGATTTACAACAAACTTTTGAGCATGATTGCTAAAAATTCTGGTTCGTACTCCATTAATTTCAAACTTTCACTTGACAAATTAACATGTCAAAACCCTGGAAACCCAGTTAGGATTGGCGTTTACGGTGTCTATAACCCTAACAGTACCGTCGCTCCCAAGCCGACTAATAACCATATTCCTTCCAATTTGAATCTTTGGCCCACTTCGACCGGTGTCATTGTGGTGCTACTCGGCACTATCACCCCACCGTCTCCATATGTAACCAGTTCGCTCACCTGGGCTCCACAAACAGTCACTTTCAATTCGAGCATCTTGCCCACAGATGGCATTACGCATATCATGATTACGGCCGATGATACTTTTCGACCATCAAATCCAGGAAGTGTAATGGCGTATTTCGATGAGTTTTGCGTTCAGGGCCAACCTTTTTGCTGTCCTGGAGTACCTGGCCCCCAACCGATCAATTACACCGCCTACGGTCACCCTGACTACCCGACTGCTATCTGTCCATGCAACAACAACGTGATTTCAACAATTAAATGCCCCAATGCTACCTACTTTTGGTCAGTTTCGCCTTCGACGGTCACGTTCAGCGGACAGGGGTCGGATCAAATTACGCTCAACGGCGCTTCTTTCGACGCCAATGTCTCGTCCGTCACCGTGAACCTCACGGTCAGTTGCTCCACCGCAGCGTATACATCAACCAAAACCATCCCTGTCCTCAATGGCTGTAACACTGCAGGTACACCCACCATCAATATCACTTACTCCAGCGGCAGCACGGGTGTGTTGAATGCAAATGCTACTTGTGCGAATTTTGGTCAAGGTTGGACACTTAAAGCATGGGATTTGCCGCACAACGTAAAATGTAGCCAATTTGAGGCCGGCCCTATTCTCGCACAAGGCTCTGGAAATACTTTCAACTACAATAGTATTCAAACTGGGAAATATTACCGATTGGCTTACTACGTCGAACGTTGCAGCAAAACCTGGAAAAATCAATGTGCCAAAGTCAAATACATCTGCTTCACGATTTATCCATCCTCTGCCAAAATGCCAAGCGAATTTGTTGGCGGAAAAACAAAATCGCTAGGAAAAAAGATGAATTTGGTGTTTTTTGAAACTGAATAGTCGAACAGTGAAGGAGGGTCAAAAGAATAAAGATGCAAATTCTTTTCGCCTCGGCCGGTTTACATTGATAATTGATTAATGGATAACGCTTACCTAAAATAACAGCGAACAACGGAGGTACGTCCTTTCCGCCGAAAGCCAACGTTCAATGCCAACGCACTGTGGCACGGGCATACATCCAACCGTTGACAACTTTAACGACCTGAGCTCAAATGGTTCTATGGGTAATTTGGTAGTATTCACATTGGATGTTCAAGCATCAAACTGGGTTTGTGCTGATAAAATTATTGTTGCTCATTCAAACGAGCTAGCAAAGGTTAAACACCTGAAAATTTTTCCTGACCCAACTGGTGGAGAAATTTTCATAGACTTGAAAAATGATGGGCAGTTTACGCTTCAGGTGTTCGACATGACGGGAAGGCTGTTATTTCAGCGAGAAAAATACCGAGCTAATCAGTCAATTGAACTTAAAGGATTTAAAAATGGGCTTTATTATGTCTTATTGACTGGTTTGGGCAGGACTTATGTTGGGAAGGTTGTGGTGCAGCGGTAAGCTGTAAAGGGCAAGCTTTTCTTTGAATATTATGTCGGGTTTGGCAACTTTTCCTGAAGGGATAAAGCCTGACAAATCGGCTGGCAATATTGTCATCCCTTGGGGGATAAAGATTAGATATGGCCTTTGAGACAAATCAAATTAACTAACTTTTTTCAACTAAATACGCTTCAATGAAACCCAGAATCTTCTCGCTCCGTGCAGTACTGGCTTATTGCTGTCAGGTTGTCTTTTCGCTAAATATTTGCGATATCGGCACAAAAGCAACAAACCTATCCCAACATCTGGGTGATAAACCCAGCATTCGGGCAACCGAATTGAGATTCCAATTCTTCACCCCTAAATATTAATTCATGAAATCCACCTTCCAATTTATGGTGACATTGGCCATAGTGGCTAGTTGCCTAAGTCTCAATTTTCCTGCGGTGAAAAAGGCTGCAAGAAACCTCACATCTTTCGCTGATGAAGTTTTGTTTAATGCAAAATCTTCTACTGCTCCAAGGAATGCTGTCCATTCTTCATTGCTGAATTTGGCTATTAAAAGCAGCAGTGCGGATGAATCGTCGGCGTTCGGCCCTGCCGCTATTGACATTATCTTGGATTCACCAACGGACACTGTTCTTTGGGATCCAGGTGATACACTTAATTTTTCTTGGACTAACACTGGTGGGTTCATAGACAATTTCACCCTTAAAGTTCTTGAATTAAACCTGACCGATACCGTCCCTGCTGTTTTCCCTGACTCAACAGGTTTGTTTTATTTGAAAACTGGCATACCAGGCACCACTTTTTCTTATGGCCCAACGCTACCAGCATTCAAGTTTGGAAGGAAATACGCTTGGCAAATCATCGGTGGAACCTTTGTGGCTGTTCCAAATTGTTTTTTCCCTAGACCAAGAAATGGTTGCGGCTTAAACTTGAATGGTACACCCACAAGCCCAATCTGTCCGGGTGATTGTTTTACACTCACTGGGTCATTTTTTTCCACTTTTTTAGGTATTAATAAAAGAATAGTGGTTTATTCCGATCAACCTTCATTAGTCGCTGTAAACGGCTCATCTATTGCTGTCCATGATATTGGTCTGTTGGCAAATGCACCATTGGAAGCAGCGCATTTTGTTGGTGGCCCACTTAACTATTCGTTGGACATTTGTGTGATAGGAAGTTCACCGCAACCTGTCAAAATTTGGCTGTATTACTATGAACCTTCAAGTTCAATTTGTGCTACCTCTCCTCAAGCACCTACCTGTTGTCACGGTTTACAATCGTTCAGCATAAATGTTGCCAATACTTTGGACGACTACACCGGCCTACAGTTGGAAATCAAAGACCCAACCGCCACCAACCTCGTGACTGAAGTTTGCAGCGGAGACCCTGTGCATTTCAGCATCCTAAACCTGCCCGCCAAAGCTCCTGTACAATGGCAGTGTAGTACCGACAACGGTACTACTTGGCTTCCTATCCCATCCTTCACGCAGTGTAATTTCGTGACACTGCCCAACGACCCCTCGCTCACGACCAACTGTGGTACCAGCACCACGGGTTTTTTGGACAAACTATTCAGGGCGAAATTCACGGTGACGACCACGGGCGGTGCGGCAGCTTGCGAGTATTTCACCACCGAGTACCCGCTGAGGATTTGTTGTCCGATAACCACTGGCACTGTGTCCGTGAGTACTGCTGACCCCATGTTTGACCTGAACATCGGTTTGTGCGAGGGCAATGTAGTGCCGCTGGATGTGCTGCTCACGCCAGGCGATATGTTCGTGAACCCGCTAGGCGCCTACGTGGACATCAAATGGGAACTGAACTCAGTACCATTGACCTTCGATGACCAGACTAACTTTTCTACGACTGTGACGGTGGGCGCAACCGACCTCTATTTCAAAGCGACGGTCAGCAACTGTGCTGGCAAGTCGAAAACATTCACGAAATGCATCCATGTGGACGAAAAGCCTGTTTGCGGCTTCATCCAAGGCAGAGCGCCTACCAACCTGACGGAAGTAAGTTGTGCTTCAACCGACCCTGTGGATATGAGGTGCTACACGATTTGCCCGGGCAAGGACGCCCAAATAGAGGCCATTGGCTATGACAAATGCCATCTAAATTGGGAGATTTCACCCGACGGCACCACTTGGACGCCCATTGGAAGCGTGTCCAATACCGTCCAGAATACCAACACCCTTTTCTTGCCTGGTGCAACCGAATGGTATTACCGTGCGATTTGCGAGCCCCTCACCACGCCCTCCGGCTGCGACCCCTGCACGAGCAATGTGGTCAAAATCATGGAAATTTTGCCGCCGGCTGTGCCGCTCATTGCCGTACCAAGCGACTTGTGCAAGGGAGACCCTATCGGCCTGCAAGTCGCCAATGCTAATGCTACGCTGACCTATACTTGGTACTGCAACGGCCTTCCGGTCGGCACGGGTGATTTCCTTTCGCTGAATGCAGACAAAAGCGCCTGCTACTGGGTAGAGGCGGACAATGGCTGCGTGGTGGTGGAGTCTGCCCAATCTTGCGTGACGGTCTGCGAGGTGGTGGCCAGCATCAGCTGCCCGCTCGTACCGAATGAGTGCGCCAGCCTTGGCATCCCGTTTGACCTAACAGCTACTGGCTCGTTTTCTACTTGCAGTCCCAGCAACCTGACCTACCATTGGAACTGGATGGACCAGTTTGGCGTAGCGCAAAGCTCGACCAGCCTGACCATCACGGACACGCCGCCCGTGGGTGGTACGACTTATAACCTCGTAGTGACCGACCTGGAAACGGGCTGCTCAGACTTGTCTCAATTAACCATTATCCCTTGCGATAAAAATTAAAACCTTCCTTTGATATGAAAAACTTATTCATCATCATATTTTTTGGTGTAAACTTGTTGTCCATTCAAGTGGCCCAGGGGCAATGCTTGTGCAATTTTGCCATGACTGCCGAAATTGACCCGAACAACCCGTGTTGTGTGGTAATCAGGCTTTGCGGTAATGGAGGGCCGGGTTGCAACACTACTCAGTACAACCGGATTCAATGGAAATCCAATGTTTTTCCACCCTATTTGGGCATTGTAACCGGAGCTACGTCTTCCAATGCTAACATTACGGCGACGATAGATGACCCATACACTGTGACTTTCACTACTTCAATGCCATACAACAGTATCATCAATACCACCGGCTGTTCTTTGCCGAGTGATTACGCTGAAATTGGCACCATTTGTCTACAGAATTTTCAACCTGGAGCTGTTCCCGTATTTGAGTTAAGCGTCCTGGCTCAACCCGGTCAAGAATGCCTTATACCTGCGAGTGAGTCTGTGAGTATTTCCTGCGATGTTCCCAAAAACGACCTTTCCAAAATCTACGGCGATGCGAACAATAACTTCCCCCAAAAGATTAAACACTTCGACGACGGCTTCTATGTGGCAGGAGTTCGGGAGGATATGGGATTAAACTATGCAACTTTCAGCAAATTCGACATTGTTACTGGAGCATTGGTCTGGGATTTCACGATGATGGAGCCTTCCGTTTTCAATGATTTTGCTTTTGATATTAACACAGGAGAAATAATGCTGGTAGGGGCTACCGAACCAGCCGTTATTAATGGCGTACCACAAAACAACGAATCCATCTTAGTCAGGGTAAATGCTACTGGCAGCCTCGTTTACTCCAAACGCTATCAGCAAACGGGGCGTGAGAGTTTCAACCGAATTATTCGTCACCCAAATACTTCTTTGACTTTTCCTTACTTTATTCTCGGTACAAAGAATCCCCCTGGAACTCCACCTTATCCAACGCCACCATCAGATGTAGATCGGGTATTTGTCATTAGCATGGATGATGCGGGCACGTTGGGTTGGGCCAAAGAATTCGATTATGATGGCTCCAATTCTCCTAATGATGAGTTTGCTCTAGGGATATTTCCTCGCACCACTGGCAATGCAAGTACCAATAGAAACATCATTATCACTGGCTACGATCCGCAAAATCAGGATGGCATTCTGGTAGAAATCAATGGATTGCTCGGCAATATCGCATCTGCCAAACGCTATGATGAGCCTGTCAAAATTTATGATGGGATGAATATAGGGGGAGGTACTTATGTGCTTGTAGGTCAAGATGTTGTAAGTGGGAAAGCCTTTTATGAACGGGTAGGTTCGAACTTCCAGCACCTCGATGGGAAGCTATTTGATGAAATCAAAGAATTTAGAGAAGTAACTATAGACGGTCAGGGAAGTCTTTATACTTGCGGACATAAAATCAGTGATAACACTCCAGTTATCCACAAGTTATCATCTTCGGAGGAATGGTCGCTGCTAGATGGAGAAACAGACTGGCGTAATTGCCATTTATCTGTTGACTTTGGGTTTCGAATTTTCTATGCTGACGCTCGTTTAAACAATCCTTCGGGTTTTGGCAATTGGGACATGTTGGTAGGCGATTTCGATCTTACTTTGAATTCTCAGTGCAAACAGGTTTTAAATTTGCAGAAATCCAACTTCTCTCTTACCGATCACCCCATCACCATCACATCCACCGACATGTCGCTCCCAACTCCTGGCACGGTAAACGATGCACCATTGAATTATTCTTGCAATGACTTTTGCAACCCAATTCAAGTGGTTTGCGAAGCAGACTTCACCTTCTCCCCCAATCAACAGGGTTGCTACACCGTTTCGTTTAGCGCCCAAGCCACGGGGGCAGCGCCTTTGAGTTACTGCTGGGACGTAAACGGCACCCCCGCCACCTGCGAGTACACCACGGCCAGCTTTCTGTACAATTTCCAAAATTGCGGCAACTACAACGTCTGCCTCACCATCACTGCCGCCGACGGATGCACCGATACCCATTGCGAAATGGTGACGGTGATTGATGTTATCCCACCAGTTATCCAGAACTGCCCGACGGCTATCAATTTGACTGCCAACTCGGCCACTTGTACGGCTTGCATCAATACTCCTCTTCTAAACCTTCTTGATAATTGCGGCAACGTCCCATTTGTCCAATGTTTCTTAACAGGGGCAACGACGGGAAATTACGCCTTTGGCGTGGGCTGCTACAATATAGGCACGACCACCGTCACCTGTACTGCCTTCGATAATTGTTTCAACCCATCGCTCCCCTGTACTTTCAAAGTAGTCGTGGCTGACAGTAACCCTTTCCAGGTAACCTGCCAAAACCAAACGGTGGACATGGCCGCTGGCCAGTGTTTTGCCACTGTCACCCCTAATGTGACAGTGACCAGTAATTGCTCCTCACCGACCTATACGGCAAGCTGCGTTTATACCCATTCTACGCTGGGAACAACCGTGACAGGGTCGCCCGCACAGCTTGGCCTCGGGCTTTGGAACGCCACCTGCACGGTGATTTCAGGCGGCCTGCCGCAAGTCTGCAACTACACTGTCAATGTGGTGGACAACCAAGCGCCAGTCGCCAACTGCCCGCCCAGCCAGACTATCAACGTGCCGGGCTGTTCGAATGGTAGCATCGCCACTTTCGCTTCGCCTACGTTTACGGACAACTGCGGCATTGCTTCGCAATCCTGCAGCCCAAATTTTCAGAGCGGTGATTTCTTCCCCTGCGGCCCTACGACGATTACTTGTACCGCCACAGACGTTGCTGGCAATATCGCTAATTGTTCGTTCACCGTGAACGTCACCGGCTGCAACGACTGTGCAAATATTTTAAATTATGAGATTTTCTGCACGGATATAGAGGGCTGCTACGAGTTCGCCATCCATGCCAACAACCTGACGAGCCTGCCCTTCTCCACTGCCGCCGTGACTCCTACTGCCGTCGGTGGCGCCACGCTGTCCAATTTCGTTTGGGATGCAAGCACGGGCACGGCCACTGGCAAGCTGACCATTGCGCCGCCGCTGCCACTCCAACTTCAAGTAAATTTAACATTTGATTTCCCATGCCCTTTCGGGCAAATAGTCTGCACCCGGTCCGTGGTCATGACCACGCCATGCTGCGAGGAAATCAGCGTAGCTGACTTGTCTGTTTGCAAGTCCGACCCGATACTCCATGTTCCTATCAATGGTCCTTTCAGCCTGCAAGCTGATGCGGTACAAGTGGATTGGTATGTGGCCGTTGAGCCTTGTACGAACTATGTGCTTTACCAGTCATCAGCCGCTTGGGCCGATTTGGTGCTGCTGCCGTCTTATTTTCCGGCCAGCGTCAACAAGCTATGCGTCTATGCCGTAGTAACTTTGTCCAACAACCCCTGCCAAACGCTCACATCGAACACAGCCATGATTACGCTTTGCGGAACTTCCAACTGCTCGATGTCGATGGCTTCGCCATCCTCACATTGCTATTTCGGTACCCCGATAGTCGTCGACCCGTTGAAAGTAACCGTGGGCGAGCTTGACTGTGATTACAGCGTCCAATGGTATTTTAATGGTAGTCCCATCCCTGGCGAAACGGGGGATAGCTACCAGCCGCCCGCATTGAGCCATATAACTGACAGCAACGGCGATTGCTACACAGTTTACAACTACACTGCCGAAGTGAGCAACCTCTGCGGCACTGAAACCTGTGACACGAGCATCACCATCTACAACGATGCAGCGCCAGAGGGCCTGTTGGACATGATTTATCCATCAATATCGCAACCGTTCTGCCCCGGCCAAGACGCCACGCTCCGCTATGTCCCACAATGTGTGGGGCCAGACCCTTACAAATGGGAATGGTGCATCAGCACAGATGGGGGTAATTATTCAAACATTATTGGTTCTGGCACCATCAACCCTGTTTACAACACCAACCAACTGTTCGTGGACACCTGGTACAAGGTGAAAAAGAACAACGGTGTTTGCCCGGAAGACGAAACGGCATTCATGATAGATATTATAGACGACCTGAACATCACCTCGTTCACGGCCACGCAGGACGATCCCTGCAACCCGACATCGGTCAATATGCAGCTTGATTTCACCTCCGATTGCAATACTTTTTTCAATGTAGAATGGTACAAGGACGGCAGCTTGATTGGCACAACGACGCACACCGCTTCACCTGCAACCTTCAACTATTCTACAACGCCATTGGATGGGAACTACTATGCTATCGTCCAAGATGACTGCTGCAGCAGGCGCATAAAGTCCAATATTGTGACCATCGAGCCGCCATGTGAGGCCATCATGGTAGCGCCTTGTTTCCGCTGCAACGACCAGTCCGTGACTTTGGAGGGTATGTTGATAAACCAGCCCTCCGGGGTCGGCTGCACCTATTAGTGGTCGAAAAACGGCGTACCAATAGCAGGGGCGAACGGACTTACATTGACGGTCAGTGAAGCAGATGTGACATACACATTTGAGGCAAACTGTGGGGGATGTTTGAAATCTGTGAGTTATTTTCTGCTCCAATGCGGCTCTCCATCTGAAACCATTGAAATTGGTCGAAATAGAATGAAAGTCAAAGTGTCGCCAAACCCAACTTCTGGCAAACTGAATATCGCTTTTGAGGAACCGATTGGGTCAGCTATTACGCTTTTGGTACTCAATGACGCGGGTTCAGAGATGCAACGGATGGAGATACCAAAAGCTGCGATGCAATATTCCATCTCCATTGCCAACCTGGCTTCCGGTATTTATTTTATCAAATTACTGGATGATGGTTCGCCAGTATGGGCTGGAAAAGTGGTTAAACAGTAGATGGTTGTGGGCAGACAGCTAAACAACTGTCTGCCCATACTGATTTTCTGTAACGTCAACCATTCTCACTATTCAATATCCCATTATGAAAGCAAAGATTTTTTTCCTAGTTTCTGCAGCAATCATCACGCCTCTGCTGCTTTTTGCTCAAAATATTGATTGGCTCCAGAAGGGGCTTGACACGGACGACCCTAAAAAGCAAGTCGAGTTTTTCACTAAAAGCATTGAGAACAATACCTCAATTGACTTGGCATACTACCATCGAGGCTTCGCCAAATTAGAATTACAGAATTATTCAGGGGCTATTATAGACTTGACCAAAGCCATCGAACTCGACCCTGATGCCACAGCCTATGCCGCTCGGGGCTTTGCAAAGATTGAATTAAAGGATTATGCTGGCGCAATTGCCGATTACTCAAATAGTATCAAACTTGACCCTAATGATGCCGCATGCTATGCCAATCGTGGCGTTTCCAAAGAGGCGCTAAAGGATTATAAAAGCGCCATCTCAGATTATTCAAGGGCTATCGAACTCGACCCCAAGTTTATAGCAGCATACCAGAATCGGGCCAGTGCAAAATCAGAGTTAAAGGATTACGGGGGGGCAATCTCTGATTATTCAATGGCAATCACACTTGACCCTGATGATGCCTCGTTCTATTCCGAGCGTGGCATTTCCAAAGAGGCTCTAGAGGATTATCCAGGCGCTATCTCAGATTATTCTAGGGCCATTGAACTCGACCCAAAATTTGCTATGGCCTATGCCAACCGAGGAAGAGTGAAACACACCACAGGAGATTACCCCAACGCCCTATCGGATTATTCTAAAGCCATAGAAATAGACCCAAAATATGTTCCTGCCTACATCAACAGATGTGGTGTAAAGCATTTGCTCCAAGATAATCCAGGCGCCATCTCAGATTGTTCAATGGCCATCCAGCTCGACCCAAATGATGATATGGCCTATTTTAACCGGGGCGCTGTAAAAAATTCGATGGAAGATTACGCTGGTGCTATTTCGGATTATTCCAAAGCCATCGAAATCAACCCACAATATGTAACTGCATATCTTAATCGGGGAAGCATAAAGAATTCGATGAAGGATTACCAAGGAGCTATTTCGGATTTTTCAAAGGCCATCGAACTCAACCCAAAAAATGCTTTTGCGTATGTAAATCGTGGTTATTCTAAGAATTTGGCACAAGATTATCCCGGCGCAATATCAGATTACTCCAAGAGTATTGAACTCGACCCAAGCTATGATATTGCCTATTTCAATCGGGGTTGCGCTAAATCAGCGTTGAAGAATTACGGGGAATCAATCTTTGATTATTCCAAAGCCATCGAACTCAACCCAAAATATGTAGCGGCATATTCCAACCGTGGCTATTCTAAATATAAGACACTAGATTATCTAGGTGCAATGGCAGATTGCTCCAAGAGTATTGAACTTGACCCTTCAAATGAATTGGCATACTACGGCCGGGGCGTAGTAAAAAATGCGATGCAGGATTATCAAGGCGCTATTGTAGATTTTTCAAAAGCAATAGAACTCGACCCAAAATATGCAGATGCGTATCTGGATTTAAGCATGGCATATTTCGAACAAAAGGATTACGACAATGCTATAAAAATTACAGAAAAAGCTATAAAAAATGGCGTAAATGACGATGGAATTTATAATAACTCAGGTTGGTATTATTTTGAAAAAGAAGACTACGACAAGGCTATTGAGCGGTTCAATGACTGTTTGAAGATTGAAAACAGCAAGAATGCGGCAGATGCAACGATAGGCCTATCCATTGCCTATTTTTACAAAAACGATAGGTCAAACGCTAAAAAGCACCTCCATCTGGCTATGCAGATTAAGCCCATCTTGTCGAAGGGGATGGAAGGGCTATTGGAACTTGAGAAGGAAGGGTATTTGTATTCAGAAAAAAAGAAGGAAACATTGAAAAAAATGTTTGAAGAGTTAAAATAGTCGGCACTTTCGAATAACCCCTGAAAATCAACTAATTAGATGGTTTCTCACAATAATTCCAGTTTAAAGGTTGGCATCTGCTTTTGTGAAAAATCTACCTCTTTTTTGCAGGGCACAAATGCTTAGTCTCAGACTGTTTTTTCATTATAAAACCACTTCATCATGGAATCAAATCAATTATTAGACTCCTCAGAAGCCCCATCCCCACTACCCCTCACCCTCCGCCACCAAAAAGCCTTTCATTTCATCGAAGGCGGGCTTGTTCTGGTTTTCACCATTGGTGCCTTGCTCAAGCTGTACGGCCCTGACATGGGAATGATTGACAGCCGTATTCTCATAATTTCAGGCAGTCTGCTGATGCTGCTCTACTTGCTTGGCGCTGCCTTCGTGTTCGGGAGCGTGGGATGGAAAAGGCATATTGGAGCCCATCTTTGCGGTTTTGCAATGTGGACAGGTATGGCAGCCATTCTGTTCAAACTCGAGCGCTGGCCGTACTCGCAACAATTGGCATATATAGCCCAAGAACTTATAGCCATTGCAGCAATATCCGTCTTGATACTTGCGATTATCCGAAGGAATGAGCCGCCAAAACAAGCCAAGTTCTTCTGGCTGCTTTTTGCCCACTTGGCGGTACTTGGGGTGATTGTTTGGGGTTTCTTTTGAAACCACTAAAAGTATTCTACTGCACCACAATATTAATCCATAAAACTTAAAAATCACAGCATGAAAAGCTTCATCTTCCTTTTCCTCAACAACCTCAACGCAACCGAATTATTGATTATCGCAATTGTTCTTCTAGCGTGGCTTGCGCCCTGGATATTCTATATCTTGACACTGACCCGCACCATGAACGCAATATCCGTGGAAAACAGGCAAATGGCCCCGGCCAATTTTTGGTTGCTGCTTGTCCCACTAGTGGGCAACGTCTTGCACTTCATAGTGGTCGGGAAATTGGCGGCATCCTTGGCGCTCGAATTCCAAAAAAGAGGAATAACCACGCACGAGGCAAAGCCAGGCTATAAATTAGGATTGGCAGCTAGCATATCATTTATCGGCTGCTTCTTGCCGGGCAACCTCAGTCTTGTATTCGGCGTCTCAAGTCTGATTTGCTGGTTAATCTATTGGGTAAAAATTTCAAATTTCAGGAATGAGCTTGTCAAAAAGCCTTACTATGAAGGTATATTGTAACACTTCTGAATAAATGAAACAAAGCACAAACACACCCATTTTCGTTAGCCCCGCCCACCTTTGGGATGGCCACCGCCAACTCCCCGGCCAACTGGAATTGTGGGAACAGGAGCTGGTGTTCCGCTTCGCCAATTTCGAGGACAGCCACCTTCAACTGACCGTGTCCCTCTCAGAAATTACAAAACTGGAAGAGTTCCTTATCTACAATGTCGCTCTGAATGGACTTCGGATAATCAGCAAGGACGGCAAGGCCGATACTTTTGTGCTGGAACAAAGCCGTTTATTTAAGCATTTGCTCGAAGCCCAGATAAGCCGTAAAAATTAGTACAACCCACAAGCTCCAACCTGAGCAAAAATCCCCAACTTCGCACTTCATCATTTTGAATTCCATGCTAAAACCCGGCCTATACCGCCACTTCAAAGGCAACCTCTACCGAGTCATCGGCACCGCCACCCATTCCGAGACCCTAGAAGAAATGGTCGTTTACGTCCCGCAGTACGGTGAAGGAAAAACATGGGTGCGCCCCCTAGAAATGTTCCTATCCAAAGCCCTACTCGATGGCAAGGAAGTTGAACGATTTGAATACCTGGGCGAGGGGGTTCAAGGCTGACACTTACGGCATCCCGTATTTTTCTTATTTGATACAGGATAAAACAGACTGAAAGTTTACCTTAGCGGCTGTTCAAAAAAACGTTCTTGGTGGCCAATTCATCAAGAAGCACCATTCAAATACCCAACCGCAACCAGCGCATGCAAAAACCTCCTACTTCAATATTTGCCACCAAGGCCAACTTTTCCTCCTTTTTCCACCCAAACAAGGCTAAAATCAAACACCTATGACCTTCCAAGAACTCTCCAATTTCATCTGGAATATCGCCGACGATGTACTCCGTGGCCTCTTCAAAAACCACGAATACGGCGACGTCATCCTGCCCTTCGTCGTGCTCCGCCGCCTCGACTGCGTGCTCGAACCCAACAAGGACAAGGTCTATGAACTGCATCAGCAGTACAAAGACCAGATTGACGACCCGACGCCCATCATCCTTGGCAACATCGGTACCACGTTTTTTAACGTCTCGAAATACGACCTCAGCCGACTGAAAAGCGATGCCAAGAACATCAAGCTGAACCTCAGCAACTACCTCAACGGCTACAGCCAGAACGTGCTCGACATCATCGAACATTTCCAGCTCGACAAGCCCATCGAGAAGCTGACCAAGAACAACCGCCTTTTCCTGCTCATCGACAAGTTCACAGAAATAGACCTGCACCCCGACAAGGTGGACAACCGCCTGATGGGACAGGTGTACGAGGAACTGCTGCGGCGCTTCTCGGAGATGAGCAACGAAACGAGCGGCGACCACTACACGCCCCGTGACGTGGTGCGGCTGCTGGTGGCCCTGCTCTTCGAGGAAGACCGTGCCGCCCTGCAAGGCAGCGGCATCGTGCGCTCTATTTTCGACTGCTGCGCTGGCAGCGGCGGCATGCTCACCATCGGGCAGGAGTACGTCAAATCGAACATCAACCCCGACATCAAGCTGCGGCTGCTGGGGCAGGAACTGAACCCGCAGACCTTTTCCATCTGCAAATCCGACTTCCTCATCACGGGCGACGACCCCAACGCTATCCAGTTGGGCAGCTCGCTGTCGGAGGACAAATTTCAGGGGCAACGCTTCGACTACATGGCCACCAACCCGCCGTTTGGCGTGTCGTGGAAATCGGAGCAGGACTTCGTGACCAGCGAAGCGGCCAACCCAAACGGACGCTTCTTTGTGGGAACGCCCCGCAGTTCGGACGGCTCGCTGCTGTTCCTCCAACACCTGATTTCGAAGATGGAACCCCGTGGCAGCCGCATCGGGATTGTGTTCAACGGCTCGCCACTCTTCACGGGCGATGCAGGCGGCGGCGAAAGCGAAATCCGCAAATGGATTATCGAAAATGACTGGCTGGAGGCCGTGGTCGCCATGCCCGACCAGTTGTTCTTCAACACGGGCATCAGCACCTACATCTGGATAGTGACCAACAAAAAAGCCGCCCACCGCAAGGGCAAGGTGCAGCTCATCAACGCCGCCGACTACCACAAGCCGATGAAAAAATCGCTCGGCAGCAAGCGCAAAGAAATCAGCGAAGAACAGCGGCAGGAACTCGTGACCCTCTACACCGCCTTCCAGGAAGGGCCGAACTGCAAGATTTTCAAAAACCCCTTCTTCGGCTATACCAAAGTGACGGTGGAGCAGCCCGTGCTGACCAAAAGCGGCAAGCCCCAACTCGACAAAAACAACCAACCCAAAGCCGACTCCAAAAAACGGGACACCGAGCGTATCCCGCTCACCGACGACATCGAAGCCTATTTTGAAAAAGAGGTGAAGCCCCACCTGCCATACGCCTGGATGGAACGCAGCAAGGACAAAGTGGGCTACGAAATCAATTTCACCAAATACTTCTACGAGTACAAGCCGCTGCGGCCACTCTCGGAAATCACGAGGGACTTGCTGGCGCTGGAACAGGAGACGGATGGGTTGTTGAAAAAATTGATTGATGCTTAGACTTGACCAATATACTACCGCTCAATTGGAGAAAGAATACGGTACACTGTTTGACGGACATGTACCCAAAGTTGATGTGCCGCTGCCTACTTATCTACAGGTGGCTGGCTATCCCAACCATGAAAATGTATTCTCCAATATCTACCAGTTTTTTCTTCGGCAAGAACACCACGGGTTAGGTAACCTTTTTCTTGCTGCGCTGAATGATTGCTGCGAAAATGATGACATCACGATGGAAAGTTATCAGGTGATGCGTGAGTACCCTTCTACCAATGGAGGCCGGATAGATTTGGTGCTCAAAGAGGAAACCTTGAACGGCAATCCTTCCAAGGTAATCATCATTGAAAACAAGGTTCACCATTACCTCAACAATGATTTGGAGGACTACTGGGACACTTTTTCCAAGGTCTCAATGCGCAAGGGGATTGTGCTGACCTTGTATCCTCAATGGGTTGAATCACCGTTTATTAATATCACCCACAAACAGTGGCTGGAAAAAGTAAAGCAACGTCTTGGCAACGTTCTGCCGGGCATGAACACAAAATACCTGGTGATGCTCCAGGATTTCATGGAGCACATCAATGGCTATTACCAAAAAAACATGAGCATGGAAGCTTTCAAATTCCTATTTGACAAAGGGGCACAGGTTTACGAAATGATGAATCTTGTGGATAAAGGAGTCAGTGCCTTGAACGACGACCTTTACAAAAACTTCAACACAGGGAGTCAATGGAGACCAATAGGGAAATCTGACGTTTATGTTTCCTTCGACAACGGAGACAATGGAATTTTTACATTGGATTGTTTTATCCCAGGCATTTTCAGGTCAAAGGAATATCTTTTCGAACTCTGCCTGAAGGATAAGCAAACCTTTGAAAAATGGATGTCAAGTAAACCTCCCCAGCCGATTATGGATTTGGCTGTTTCAAATGGAATAACGCTGCATGAAGGGAGAATAAACACCAGGATTGCAGGTAAAACCTATTATGTCAAATCAGCAGAGGACCTTGACAATTTTTCGGAAAATGTCCTAAACAACATCAAGACCGAATGGGCCGAATTAGTGGAAGCTATTAACCAACATATCATTCAAACGCCATGAACAAATACCCAGCATACAAAGACTCCGGCGTGGAATGGATTGGGGAAATCCCACAGGGTTGGGAGCCTCGCAAACTTGCGTTTCTGGGTGCTTTTTTGAAAGGAAGTGGCATTTCGAGAGCAGAGTTAACAGAAGCTGGTGTGCCAGTAATTCTATATGGAGACATTTATACACAATATGACATCAAAACAAAACAACTCATAAAATTCACTTCGGAAGAAGTTGCCCAAAAAGCTATTGAAATTCAAAATGGGGACTTATTGCTAACTGGTTCTGGTGAAACAAAAGAAGATATTGGAAAATGTGTCGTTTTCTTAGGGAACGATAAATCATATGCTGGTGGTGACATAATCATTCTTCGACCGGATAGCCAAAATAGCCTTTTTTTGAGCTATGTTTTGAATAGTGAAAAAGCAAGGATTGAAAAAGCGAAAATTTCAAAAGGCGAAATCATCGTTCATATTTACAGCTCAAAACTTCGAGACATTTTTGTTCCCCTTCCTCCCCCCGAAGAACAAACCGCCATCGCCCACTACCTCGACCAAAAAACCGCCCAGATAGACACCCTCCTCCGCCAGAGCGAAAAAATCATCGCCCTGCTGCAAGAGCAGCGCACCGCCATCATCAACCAAGCCGTGACCAAAGGGCTGACCCACCTGCCGCCAGCGCAGGGCGGCACGCTCGGCGTCCCGTTGAAGGACTCGGGGGTGGAGTGGATTGGGGAGGTGCCGGTGCATTGGGGGGTGAAAAGGTTAAAGCATATCTCTCCAAGCATCAGTGTAGGATTAGTCATAAACCCTTCAAAATATTATGACGAAGATGGCACTATCCCTATGCTGACAGGAAGAAATGTTGTCCATTTTTCTTTTAAGTTGGACACTCTGAATTACATAAATGAAAAGAGTAGTGATGGATTGACATCTTCCAGATTGCATGAAGGTGACATTGTAACAGTCCGAGTTGGATACCCTGGAGTAAGCGCTGTTGTTCCCAAATCCCTTGATGGAGCAAATTGCGCTTCCATGATGATAACTCGAAAAAGCAATATGGTAGATTCAAATTATTTAGTCTATGGTTTCAATTCAATAATTGGTACTACTCAAGTTGACCTGGTCGTATATGGTGCTGCTCAAAAACAGTTCAATATCGGCCATGCAACTGAATTTACTTTTACAGTTCCGCCAAAAGATGAACAAATCGCCATCGTCCACTACCTCGACCAAAAAACCACCGAAATCGCCACCCTCATCCAAAAAGAAGAACAGCGCATGGCCTTGCTGAAAGAGTACCGGGCGTCGCTGATTTCGGAGGTGGTGACGGGGAGGGTGATGGTGGTGTAGTAGTCAGAATCAGGATTCACAGGATTTCAAGATTAGCAGGATTTAGAATCTGGTAAATCCTAAAATTATGTGAATCCTGATTCTGACAGATTGGCAATCAACAAATACTACTATGAGCAAAATCAACGACGAACTGACGTATAAAATCATTGGCTGTGCCATGAAGGTGCATAAAACCTTGGGGAATGGATTTCAGGAAGTCATTTACCAACGTTGTTTGGCCATTGAATTGCAAAGGGCGGGGGTGGAGTTTGGCCGGGAAGTGGAGCAGACAATATATTATGAGGGCATAGACGTTGGCACCCGGCGGGCAGATTTTATTGTGGAGGGCAAAGTCGTCGTGGAACTAAAAGCACTCATCAAATTGGAAGACGTGCATTTAGCGCAAGCCAAAAATTATTTGGTGGCGTATAATTTCGAAACAGGCCTCCTGATAAATTTTGGTGCGAAAAGCTTGGAGTATAAGCGGATATATAAATAGGCAGCATCAGATAATTGTCAGAATCAGGATTCATAGGATTTCAAGATTAGCAGGATATAATCCCGGAAATCCTCAAATCCTATGAATCCTGATTCTGACAACAATCACGAAAATCCTGATGCTGACAAATAATTCGTCATGAAGCATTACACCGAAAAAAAGCTCGAAGACCACCTGGAGGCCCGCCTGACCGACCCGGCCAGCGGCTACCAAAAGGCACACTACTCGGCCTTCGACCGCCACCTGTGCCTGCTGCCAGAGGACGTGTTGGCCTTCGTGAAGGAGTCGCAGCCGAAGCAGTATGCCCAGTTGGAGAAAATTTATGAGACGGAGACCGACCGCAAGCTGCTGGCCCGCCTCAGCGACGAAATCAGCAAGCGGGGCATCGTGGACGTGCTGCGCAACCCCGTCAAAGACCGGGGCGTGTCGCTCTCGATGGTCTATTTCGAACCCAAAAGCGGCCTGAACCCGGAGCATGGCGAGCTTCACCAAAAGAACCGTTTCACGCTGGTTCGCCAGCTCCATTTTTCGCAAAACAACGAGCAGTCCATAGATACGGTGGTGTGCATCAACGGCATCCCCATCATCACCCTCGAACTCAAGAACCACTACACCAGCCAGACGGTCGAGGATGCCAAAAAGCAGTACAACAACCGCAACCACAAGGAACTGATTTTTCAGTTCAAGCGCTGCCTGGCGCATTTCTGCGTGGACAACGACCAGGTGTTTATGGCCACCAATCTTTCGGCCAATACCAAGTGGTTCCCCTACAACAAAGGCATCGTGAACCCCATCTACGACGAGGGCCACCGGGTGCATTACCTCTGGGACGAAATACTGCAAAAAAGCAGCCTGTTGGACATCATCGAAAATTTCGTGATGGTGGTCAAAGAGGGCAAAGTGGATTTCGACCCTTACAAAAAGAAGGTGGTGGAGACCAAGTTCGACGTGCTGATTTTCCCCCGCTACCACCAGTTGGACGCCATTCGCAGCATCCGGTCGGGCATCGTGAAGCAGGGCGTGGGCAAGAACTTCCTCGTGCAGCATACCACGGGCGCAGGCAAGAGCTACGAAATCGGCTGGCTGGCGCATGTGCTGGCCTCGCTCTACCGCAGCCAAGAGGACTCGCACCGCATCTTCGATAGCATCATCGTGCTCACCGACCGCACCGTGCTGGACAGGCAGTTGCAGAACACCATCAAGTCGCTGGAACAGACCACGGGCGTGGTGAACCCCGTGGACAAGACCTCCAAGCAACTCAAGGATTTTCTGGAAAAAGGGAAGGACATCATCATTAGTACCATACAGAAGTTCCCCGTCATCAGCAATGCCATTGGCGAGTTGCGGTCGAGGAATTTTGCCATCATCATTGACGAGGTGCATTCCTCGCAGAGCGGCGACACGTCCAAGCACGTCAAAAAGGCGCTGTCGAAAGGTATCGTGGACATTGACCTGGAGGAAGACGAGGACTACGACGACTTCGACAAGCGCCTGCTCGAAGAAATCAGGTCGAGGGGCAAGCAACCGAACATTTCCTATTTCGGCTTCACGGGTACGCCCAAGGGCAAGACGCTGGAGCTTTTCGGTGAAAAAACCGTGGAGGATGGCGTGGTGAAATTCCAGCCGTTCCACACCTACACCATGCGGCAGTCCATCACGGAGGGTTTCACGCTGGATGTGCTGGCCAACTACTGCACCTACGAGCGCTATTTCAAGCTGTTCAAAAAAATAGAAGACGACAAGGAGGTGCCAAAAAGCAAGGTCATGCGCCAACTGGTGAACTATGTGGACTTGCAGGAGCATACCATCCGTGAAAAAGTGCGGGTGATGCTGGACTATTTCATCCACAATACCGCCAAGAAAATCAACGGCAAGGGCCGGGCGATGGTGGTCACCCGCTCCCGCCTGCACTGCGTGAGGTACATGCTCGAAATGCGCAAGCAAATGGCGGAAATGGGCCTGGCTTATAGTTGCCTTTGCGGGTTCAGCGGCACGGTGAAAGACCCCGACACCGAAAAGGAATACACCGAAAACGGCATCAACGGCCTCGACAAGGGCGTGTCCATCCCCTACGGCCTGAAAGACCCCCGCTTCCGCATCCTTATCGTGGCGAACAAGTTCCAGACGGGCTTCGACGAGCCACTGCTGCACACCATGTTCGTGGACAAAATGCTCAGCGGCCTGCAATGCGTGCAGACCCTCAGCCGCCTCAACCGCACCATGAGCGGCAAGACGGATAGTTTTGTGCTCGACTTCGTCAATGACCCGGACGATATTTTGGCGGCTTTCCAGCCCTATTTCCAGTCCACCTACCTCGAAGGCGAAACCGAACCAAACCGTCTCTACGACCTGGAGCGGGAAATCAAGGACTTTCACCTTTTCACCGAGTACGAGGTGGATGAGTTTGTCAAAATCTTCTACAACGATGCCGAGCCAGACGAAAAACTGATGCCCATCATCGAGCGGGTGGTGGACAAATACGTGGCCATCGAAGAGGAGGAGCAAAAAGACCTGTTCAAGTCAAAAGTGCAGTCCTACCTGCGCCTGTACAGCTACATTGCCCAGATTGCCAATTTCGAGGACATCGGCCTGGAGAAGCTGTTCATTTTCCTGAAATACCTGAATAAAAAATTGCCCCGCCGCAAGCAGGAGGACATCAGCGACATCCTAAATGCCGTTGACCTTGACTCGTTCCGGGTGGCCAAGACCTGGGAGGGCGGCATAAAACTCGAAGCCGTAGATGGTGTGATGGAGCCGCTGTCCACCGAAGAAGGCGGAAGCGGAAGGGAGGAACAAACGGACATGCTTTCCGAAATCATCAAGGTGCTGAACGACACCTATGGCATCAACCTCACGGACGAGCACAAGCTGCATATCCAGAACGTCGCCAAGCGGCTGGAACAGAACGAAGCCGTCCACCAGTCCTTCGCTGGCGACAATTCGGAGTCGAACCGCAAGTACATCTTCGAAAAGGCGCTGGACGATATTTTCTTGAGCTATGTGAACGACCATTTTGAGTTCTACAAGAAAATCACGCAGGGCAAGCAGAAGGATGTGGTGAAGGAACTTTTGTATCGGGATTTTAAGGAAAGGTTTGGAAGGGGGGAGGTGGGAAAGTAAAATGACTTGGATTTCCTCGGCCAACAGTGATGCATCAAATCGAGGGG
Source organism: Saprospiraceae bacterium (assembly GCA_041752395.1). Taxonomy (GTDB): domain Bacteria; phylum Bacteroidota; class Bacteroidia; order Chitinophagales; family Saprospiraceae; genus UBA6168. The sequence continues at coordinate 25,443 of JBGSWN010000171.1, forward strand.
TGAGGGACTGCCGGAGGCGGTATTGGCGAAGGCGTTTCGGGGGGAGTTGGTGGGGGCCTAGCCTTTGGAAAGTTTAGTAATCCTATGCCCCAATGACGAATGACAAATGACGAATGACCATGCAAACACCACAATTCAACGACATCCTGCTCTACACGGCCCCCGACGGGGCGGTGAAGGTGGAAGTGCTGTACGAAGGGGAGACTTTTTGGCTCAGCCAGAAGAAAATGGCGGAGCTGTTCGGGGTGGATGTCCGCACCATCAGCGAGCATTTGCAGAACATCTATAAATCGGGGGAACTGGATTTGGAGGCAACTATCCGGAAATTCCGGATAGTTCAAACCGAGGGCAGTCGGGAGGTGACGAGGGAGATAGATTTCTACAACCTCGACGCCATCATCGCCACGGGCTACCGGGTGAACAGCCACCAGGCGACGAGGTTCCGCATCTGGGCCACGCAGACCTTGAAGGAGTTCATCATCAAGGGCTTTGTGCTCGACGACGAGCGGCTGAAGCAGGGCAAGCAGTTGGGCAAGGACTATTTTCAGGAACTGCTCGAACGCATCCGGGAAATCCGGGCGAGCGAGCGGCGCTTTTACCAGAAAATCACGGACATCTACGCCGAGTGCAGCATTGACTACGACCCGAAATCGGAACTGACCCAGGCCTTCTACAAAACGGTGCAGAACAAACTGGAATGGGCCATCACCGGGATGACCGCTGCCGAAATCATTGCCAGCAGGGCCAGCGCCGACAAACCCAACATGGGCCTGACCAACTGGAAAAGGTCGCCTTCGGGAAAAATCCTAAAAAGCGATGTGTCCATTGCCAAAAACTATTTGGACGAGCCGGAAATCAAGGCGCTCAACCGCATCGTGACCATGTACCTCGATTATGCGGAGAACCAAGCCGAGCGCCAAAAAGCCATGTACATGCGGGATTGGGTGGAGAAGTTGGACGCCTTCCTAAAGTTCAACGAATACGAAGTGCTGACCAATGCGGGAACGGTATCGGCAGAAGTGGCCAAGTCGTTGGCTGGGCAGGAATACGAGAAGTTTCGCTTGGTGCAAGACCAAACATACGAGTCCGATTTTGACCGAGAGGCGAAGAAGATGCTGGGAAAAGGGAAATGACGGTTGGGGCGGAAACAACCAATATCGAAAAAAAACAAACCGTAACATGAAGATTAAACCATCGATAAAAAAGAAAAAGCCAGGCATCAGAAAGTTGCCGAAGGATACGGAAACTTTATACCTGTTCAACTTCGAAATCACTTTCGACGATGACTTCAATCCGCATGGTTTTGAAATCAATGATGAGATAGCGGACGCCGTTAACACGTACCGGGAGCATTGCAATGAAAACCCAGCAAAGGCAGCCAAGGATTTGCCCGCCATTATTGAACGGTTCCCACAGGTACCGCAACTGAGGAATCACCTGTTCGTAGCGCTCCGGAGGCTGCGGCGGCACGAGGAGGCATGGGCTATCAACGACCGCGCACTGAAAGACCATCCCGGTTATATCTACGCCGTCATCAACAAAGCCGTGCAGTTTTGGGAAAAGGACGAACTGGACGAAGTGGAAAAGTTGTTCGGCGGCAATCCATTGACCATCAACCTGGCTTTTCCCAAAAGGGAAAAGTTCCACGCCGCCGAGGTGTTTGCCTATTATGCTTTCCTCATCCGGTTTTGGACGACCAAGGGCAACCAGGTAGCGGCTGAATCCCATTACGAGTTTTTGGAAGAGCTGGGGCCGGGGCATCCACAATTGCCGGAGTTGAAGAAGCTGTTAGAGGTTTCAAGCTTGAAGGATGTATTTGGGAAACTGATGCAGAACATTGAGAAATCGAAAGAACGGAGCATGAACAGGAAACCGTCAAAGAAAGCAGAGAAGCCTGGGAAGAAGGACGACCCGAAGCAAGGGGATTTGTTCAAAAAGTAAATAGAAACTTATGGAAAAAAACCTCACCCAACCCGAACCCGAATTGTTCGCCGACATCCGGCGGATGATAGAAGATACCAGACAGGCTGTTAGCCAGACGGTGAATGCTGGGTTGACGCTGCTCAATTGGAATATCGGCAAACGCATCAACGAGGAAGTACTGAAAAATGAGCGTGCGGAATATGGTAAAAAGATTTTGCCGACAGTGTCGGCAAAGTTGGTAGAGGAGTACGGCAAAAGTTTCGAAGAAAAGAAGCTGAGGAGAATGGTTCAGTTCGCTGAGCAATTCCCCAGTTATGAGATTGTCGTGACACTGTCACGACAATTGAGCTGGTCGCATTTCATCGAAATCATTCCCCTAAAATCGGACTTGGAGCGGGAATTTTACGCCCAAATGTGTCGCATCGAAAACTGGTCGGTCCGCACCTTGCGGGAAAAAATTCGCTCTTTGCTTTTCGAGCGGACTGCCATTTCGAACAAACCGAAGGAACTCGCCAAATTGGAACTACAGGCACTGAAGGAGGAAGATAAACTCAGCCCCGATTTAGTCTTCAAAGACCCTTATGTGCTGGGTTTTTTGGGGTTGAAAGACACTTTTTTGGAAAAGGATTTGGAAAGGGCTATCCTGGAAAAAATAGAGCAGTTTCTGCTTGAGTTGGGTCGTGGCTTTGCGTTTCTGGAGCGCCAAAAGCGCATGGTCATTGATGGAAAGGACTACTCGCTCGACCTGCTTTTTTATCATCGCAAACTGAAACGGCTGATTGCCATTGACCTGAAGATTGGGAAATTCGAAGCTGGCTACAAAGGCCAAATGGAACTCTACCTTCGCTGGCTTGAAAAAAATGAAACCGAACCTGGCGAGGAGCAGCCCATCGGCCTCATTCTTTGCGCAGAAGGCAACGACGAGCAAATTGAGCTGCTTCAACTTGACAAAACGAATGTAAAAGTAGGCAGGTACATCACGGAAGATTTGCCGAAAGACTTGTTGAAACGCAAGCTCCACCAGTTTTTCATTGCGTCCAAAAAACAAATCGAACAAAGGAACCTGTAAGAGATTTGGGTTCAAAATCGCAGATATATGCATACCACCACCCGCATCCTCAACTGTTCCACCTCCCTCGAAAACTACTACCTGTGCATCGAGGAGAAGGTCGCAGGCTTCACCCGCAGGGGCGCCCAGTCCGGCGACCAGGTTTACCTCGCCGTCAAGCGGGGCAAGAAGCTGTTTTGTGGCGCTCGTTTTACCCTCGATGAAGTCACCGACCGCAAGCCCTGGGCCGATGCCGAGAACTACGTCCATGTCCTCAGCATCAAGGACGTGGAGTTTTGCCAGCCCTTTGAGGTGACGGAACTGAGCCACTATGATACGTATTGGTATTTGAAGTTCGTGCAGGGCAGCAAGCCCATAGATTCCGCTGCCGCCGTTAAGCACCTCGATGATGTTTTCCGAAAAAGAAAAACTGCCGAGCTGTACCGCTTCCCGGAAGCGGCCCAAGAATCCAACGAGCCGGAGCCGCTCGAAACCGTCGAGGACGAAAAGGAGGCCGCCAAAATCATCCAGAAGGCACCGGAATTGGGAGTAAGCATCATGGGCACTTTCCAGACTGTCCGCTTCGCCAACGAAAGCGACAAAATCAAGGGATTGGAAGTCCTCGTCAATCGGCATTTCTACCACCTGTTCCCGCAGTTCTTGGAGAAAAACACGTTGCTCATTCCCGAAAATCGGCTTTTCAAGACCGAGGGCATCAAGCACAAGGGTAACAAAATTTCAGAAATCAGCACCATCCCCGACGCCCTGCTCATCGTCTTCAACCGCTCCGCCAAGTACCCACTACAGATTAACATCGTCGAGTATGAATGCTTCGGCGAAGGCAAGCCCAGCGCCTCCGAGAAGTCCCGCTACCTGAATACCCACGTCATCCCGCAGTTGATGCGCTTTGCCAGCTCGTTCAGCATCATCACCGACGAAAAGACCCGTGAGACTACCATCGCCAACTGGACGGACAAGGTCATTGACTTCCTCAATGCCAAGGGCAATGAGGCCATCCTGCAAAAGATGATAGACTGGGTTAAAATCCTAAAGCCCGATGTGCGGGAACGCTCATTGGAGCGTGAAATCGAGCGCTACCTGATAGAAGCCTTCCGTTCCAGTTTCCGGGTCCTGCTCGTCATTGACGAACTCACCCCAGAGCAAAAACTGACCATCAAAAACGTCATCAATTCGTTCAAGCTCCCCAGCGACACCGCCGCCGAGTTCAGCGCCTACGTGGTGAAGCTGGTGCAGAAGATTGATTTGCTGGATGAGGGGTCGGAGTTTGCCTTGACGGTGGAGGAGGTGTGAAAATATTATTGATTTCAATTGTGGATAAAATGACTAAGCTTCATCTTGGGAGCTAACGCCATATTGCCATTCAAAACAATCAAACACATGAATATTAAGGATTTTATTTTAGAAACAACTCCACCAGAAGCCTACGAAGCACTTAAGAATGAAGAGTTTTACAGCTTACTTCTTAAAATGTGCAAATTTAATTACCCCAAATTATATGAGTTAATTGAAGCCGCATACGATTTGCGTTTTCAAGGCGTGACTACTGGAGTTGAGCTTCGCTATCGAAATGAAGACAAAGTAAATTTTCTTGATAAAAATATCAAAAGTTCACTTAAAATAATTAATGCAGAGTGCTTTCGAGTTGGGCTAATTCCTATATTATTCAAATCTATGGATGATATTCTTGATAGCCTAGACACTCAAATTAATTTGATTAAGAGCTTTCCGACTAGTTTAGAGGCAAGTCTTAAGGAATTAGAGAGAATATTCATTAAATCTTTTGATAAGATTGTTACTCCACAATACCGACTAGCAGCAGGATTGAGTGAAGATAATTCAGAGGATTTTAAATTCCTTTCAGAAATACTTCAGAATGAGTTGAATGAAAATTCATTACTTGAAAACGATGGCATGAAATCGAAAATAATGCTATTCTCCTCAAATATGATTAAATTGTACACATTAGTCATATTTGAGTTGGCGTACTACCAAAAAACCTCAAACCTCCGAATATCTATAGATGAGGCTAGCGCCATTCCTAACGACGGCAGCAGGTTAACTGTAATGGAAAGAAAGAACATTGTGACATTAGAGCTAGCTTTTATGTCCGGAAGTAACAAGTTTGGTAATTCAATAATAATGGACAATGACTTTAAGCGAATGATTGAATACACTTTCCAATTAGTGGCATCAACTGAACCACCTACGATTGAGAGGAAAATTCCTAACACGAATATGACAATGGAAAGGATTCGGTACGCTTATTCCAAAATTCATAAAAGGATTTACGGTGTCAAGGGTGAAAAGGATAGGTTTGTGGATTTTTTGCATGCTACTTTTGAACAATTTACTTGTGAAAAATCTACAACAAAGACCAAATTTTCAGTAGTACCTAAGGATTTAATTTAGGTGACTGTTTTTGTCAATAAGTGTAAGGGTAATCAGTTTGACTGGTTACCCTTTCTTATTTTATGTCTGTGAAAAATGGTAAATCGTCTTACTGTTATATATTTTTATATTTTTATTTGTTTTTACAAGTATTTGATTATCAAATTTTTAGAATCATATTAAGCATGTTTTTCAATGGTAATTTTTCCTTACCATTTTTACCTTTTATCTAACCTTTTCTTTTGCATTCGATAATTAACAACTAATCACAAAAATTGAAAATCATGTTTATCCGAATTGAAGACTTACCACCATGGGCGAAAATCGAACTAACAAAAGAGGCATTGCTTGCCTTCGCCGACCGACTGAGGAAAGATGGTTCACTTATGCCTGCCAGGGAAAAGGAATCCGAAGTCCTAACAGTGGATGAGGCGGCTGAATTTTTGAACCTCGCAAGGCAAACCTTATATGGGTTGACCTCAAAAAGGGCTGTGCCTTTTTATAAAAAAAATAAACGGCTCTACTTCAAGAAAATAGAACTTTTGGCTTGGGTAGAGGAGGGCAAGAAAAAAATGCAACGGGAATTCGATGATGAAATCGTTACCTATCTAAACCGTAACAAGAATAATAAATAAGAATAGAATGCTCTAGTTTAAAGAACTGAACCACGACACAGGCAGCATCAACGGGACTATATTTTTCCTCCAAACAGGCTACTGGTTCCAAAAAATGAGCAAGCCATTTTACAAGTTTTTGAAGCCATGCCAGCATTTTCTTTACAAGCCTGAAGAGAGTTGGACGGAGGAGTTGGGTTTTTCTTCTGCTCAACTACAGTCCGTTCTTGGCAAGATAGCGACTAAGCTCAAAAACGGGCGAAACTACGACCTCCTAGATTGTGGCCTTGTGCTGTATTGGGCAGGCGGAAATGGACTTACTTTTTACGTTCCCAACTATCCAAGGATGTTTCAATTGACCGATGAGTCTCAGTTGCTGGAAAAGCAATTTCCACATTTCGCAAAGTGGAAAAAAGACTTTGGCGAAGTAGAAAAGCACATTTTCAAAATTGAATTTCATGCTTCACAAAAGTTTGATTTCACCTCTGCCTTATTACAGGAGAATATCCATAGAAATACCAATCAATACTCAGTACAGCAGGTGCCTGCTTCTCCAAATTCAAAAAATGGAGAACAGGGGACAAGTGCCGAAGCAATTTGCTATCCTTTTGATACACCGGGGTTCAAAAATCTTTGGGCAGAGTGGAAAAAATACAAATTGGAGGCACACAGCTACCAATATGATGCTCGAAGCGAACAAACAGCCTTATTTGAACTGGGCAATTACGACGAAGCTTTTGTGTCGCAGCTTATTAGGGAAGCACTATCAAAAAAATGGAAGTGGTTTCATTTTTCGGATACAAAAGAAAAGTATAATGCGCTCTTAAAATTAAAAAACAATGCAAAATTCACCACTAAGACTGGGGAGCAATTCGCTCCACACGTTGCCAGCGTTTTCTCAGAATACGCAAAATAATAAGCCTCAAAATCTTTCACAAATGTTAGAGCTTGAGAGTAGAGGCAAGTTGAACAAGGCATTTAAAGACTCTAGGCTTTCATCAATTAATCTTCAAGATTTTGAATGTCCTGAAAGTGCAGTTGTAGATATTATTCTCAATGGAAAAAGCATCCAACTCCAGGCATTGGCTAGAGAGCTGAGCTTCGAAGTATGTTTGGGAAGGCCATCTTTGTTATCGCTTATTGCTGGAGAAGTAATTAAAGAAAATCAAGCGATAATGATAATAGTGATGTTGATTGAAAAACTTTCTAAATTTTTCGAAAAAGAGACAATGTTGAGCATTGAGGAAGTAGCCTGGCTCATTCTTGACAAATACCAATATTTATCGGTCGAAGACCTAGTCAAATTTTTTGAGTTCTGTAAAGAAAAGCGGTACGCAACTGAATACCAGCACATCACAAGTAAGGGCATAAACCCAGAATTTTTAATGTCATGGCTGGAGGCATACGCTGTAGAGCGAGAAGCGGCTAAATTTGAATTGGTTAAAGTAATTAGGCAAGAATCTCAGCCGGTTTGCATTCTAGATGAAACCGATTTGGTAAAGCTTAGCGAGATACCGATAATCAGAGCGCAAAGAACTTTGGAGAAAAGCCTTATCGAACGGTTGACGGATGAAAAAAAGGAGCGAGAGTTAAGTCAAGCTCCTAGAGACAAGTTGATAGATTTCATGGCAAACAACATGCTTTGGTTTGAGGAAGACTATTGCCTTAAAACGAATCATCAGCGTAGGTTAATAGCGACTCAACTTGCAGATGAGCTAATAAAAGAATGGCTAGCTGCCTTCCAAATATGTTTTGAGCAAACAGAGCAAAGCATTGGCGATATTGATTCGACTGATTTTCTGAAATCAAAAATAAAGACATTTATTCACGAAAAATCAAAGGCGTTGTCTTCAAGAAATTCCTACTCCCTTATTTATTCTAATATCAAAAAAGTAGTCCAAAACCATGATATGAGTATCGGAGAAGACCTAATCCATTTTTTTGAGTTGAGAGGAATCCGTAGCGATGAGTTTCCAGACATCGAATACTTCATGATATTTATTGCTCAATCTGTAAACAGAGAGCTTTCAAAACAATATTACGATTATCGTAAACAACGGCTAGCAAAGGAACAATTGCCCACAGGAAAAGATGATTATCAACGCAAGGTTGCTTGGCGTTGGGTGTTACAGCATTGCTTAAAAATGGGTCATCTGGATGCTGTTTTGGTATAATACGCTTACAGGCTGTAAGCTTGATTTTTTCAATGTACACACTTTATACACTTATCATGTAACCCTTGTGTATGCGGAGTGTACCTAAACTTCACTAAACTTATTTTAGAAATGGAACCATTAGAAGAAATTCCAATCCAATCAAATGACACGGGGAAAACAACGTGTACGTTCAGAATCATGCCACATGAAAAGCTTCTGCTGGCTACCAAAGCGCAAACGCTTGGCATGAGTCCTTCCCAGTATATAGAAGCACTGGTGCTTGGTCAACACAACGAAATACTCAAACGGATGGAAGGCGCACAAAAACGAAGTTTCCAGTTCACGGAAAATGAGGAAAAGCTTTTTTATGCCTTTCTGGCAAAACTCTGCAAGCGGTATCCAAACAGCACCACTGGTGAAATCATCCTAGCAAGTTTGGCCCATGCTTTCGAAAACTTTGATGCAGTCTGGCAGCGGAGCATGAAGACTTTCTTGAAGCGAGTTCGGAACAATCATTATAAACCTTAAAAGGGTGCGGCTTTGATTTGATGTAAAATCATAGGCCATTATTATCCAATTTTTCCCAGAACTGTTGCCATCTCCCGTTTGTGCAAATAAGCCCCCTGAGCAATAGCATGTGTTGGACAGGCTCATGGTTCCACCGCATGCC
>JBGSWN010000172.1:0-34016 GCA_041752395.1 Saprospiraceae bacterium
AAAGAGATTCAGGATACTAAGTGACCGTTTAAGGATTCACGATATAACGATGTATGACGAAATAATTGGATTATGTGCCGGGCTTTGGAATTTTAGCCAAATTCACACAACTAATTGATTTTCATACAGAAACAACTCTAATAATTAAACACTGGTTTCAATAACAATTTCAAGATACTAACAATATCAGTTCTTAAGTTCAGGAACTGGTTGCAAGCCTGCTATTTGTTTTCATTCCAGCGTTTTTTCCTCATTAATTAGTATGTGCCCGCAAAGCTACTCCCCCACCCCAAAATTCCAAACAACAATCCAAAAAAAAATCCAAATATTTCAATTCGCCTCCCATCCCCTAGATGATAAAAGGTGACACCTTTCAAAAAGGTGTCACCTTTGGCACCCCACCCCCTACTCCACCTCCACTACCAAAGCCGCTTTCCCCGGAACAACAAAACCATTGGCCAGCGCCATTTTTTCCCCCGTGATTACATTCACGCCATTCACCCGGCCTTTCAATATTTCTGCGAAGCGGCTGATTTCAAGCATCATCGCTTTGTCGTTTAGGTTCATCACCACCATCACCGTTTTTGTGGGGTTGTACCGGAAGTAAACGTAAAGGCCATCGAATGGCGCAAAATGCAGGGTTTCACCGTTGGCGATGACGGGGTTGTTTTTCCGCCAGTTCAGCAGTTCTTTTAGGTAGTTTTGGACGGCTAACTGGTCGGCATTCAGCCCTTCACCCGTGAAGCCATTGGCGCTGTCCCCCTGCCAGCCGCCGGGGAAATCGGAACGAATCAGTCCGTCGTTTTTATGGTTGGGCGTATTGTCCATCAATATTTCGGTGCCATAGAATATTTGCGGAATGCCCCGTATGGTGGCCAAATAGGTCAAGGCCATTTTGGTCAAAGCCACATCCTGTTTCAACTGCATGAAGAGGCGGTCCATGTCATGGTTGTCGCCCATCAGCAACAATTGGTTGGGGTTCGGATAGACAAAATCATTGGCCAGTGCCTCATATAATTTGGTGAACGGCTGATTATAGGATTCGCCCTCGTCGCCATTCAAGGATTGCAGCAGGGCGCCCTGCAAGGGGAAATCCATGACGGTATTCAGGCATCCGGCGTAGCCATCATGGTTTTTCTTGCCGCTTTGCCAATAGGAAGTTATCAGAGGATTGGTGCTCCACTCCTCCCCCACCATGCTGAAATTGGGATATTCGTTCATGACGGCGCAGCTCCAGTCTTTTAAAAATGTTTTATCGCTATAGCCATACGTATCCTGTCGCAGGCCGCCCAGTTGCAGGGTTTCTATCCACCAGATGGTATTTTGAATCAGGTAATTCGCCATGAAAGGGTTTTGTCCGTTCATATCCGGCATCGTTTTATCGAACCAGCCTTTGTCGAACAAATCCTTGTCATATTGCGAAGCGTGTATATCCTGGTTGGTGGTGCGGCGGTGATTGGTCGGGGTATATTTTCCCGCAAAGTTCAGCCAGTTTTTAAAAGGCAGGTCATTCATCCACCAGTAATTGCTGCCGGTGTGGTTGAGCACTTCATCAAATATCAGTTTCACCCCTTTTTCCTTGGCTTTCCTGGAAAGTTCCTGGTATTCCGCCAAGGTTCCATACCGTGGGTCAACCCGGTAATGGTTGGTGATGGCATACCCGTGATAGGAATAGGCAGGCATATCATTCTCCAGCATCGGCGTGGGCCAGATGGCCGTGAAGCCCATGTCCTTTATATAATCCAAGTGGTTGATGATGCCCCGTATATCGCCCCCATGCCTGCCACCGGGAAAATTCCGGTCTATCTTGTTTTCCCTCATGCCTGCCACCACGTCATTGCTGTAATCCCCATTGGCAAAGCGGTCGGACATGATTAAATAAACGGCATCGGCGGAATTAAAGCCCACGAACTGTGCCGCATCCTGTTCCCTTTTCTTCAGTTCATAGCGGTAGGTTTCTACTTCCTTTCCTTCTTTTTTGAAACGGATGTCGAGAGTGCCGGGCGCTGCCGTTGTTGCAATCAATAAATCAATAAAAAGGTAATTTTCACTGTCCGCTTTGCTGACTTTTTGAATGGTCACGCCGGGATAATTAATGACCGGGGTTGTTTCGCCGATATTGGTTCCATTCACCAGCAGTTGGAGCTTGGGGTTTTTCATGCCTGCCCACCAGTTGAGGGGTTCTACATGGTTTATCTGGGCAAAGGTGTTTGCGCAGGTGAAATTTGCGAGGAGGAGAAGGGGGAGGAGTTTTGTAAGTTTCATGATAGGAATTTGTTGGTTAGGAACGATGAAAAAAAAACTTTGGCAAAAGGTCGGGAAGGTTTTAAATCTTGTTGATTATCCATAGAAAGAGAAGCGTTGAAAATGGCAAATGAACCGCTTTGGCAATCAGGCCCCTCTTAAATTTTTGGTAAGGGGGAAGTGTCTGCCCAGACTGACATCTCCCTTACCCCCTTCCAAGGGGGAATTAAAGTCTACTAAATCCTTCAAATTAGAACATTTAGCAGGGACTTATTCCCCCTTGGAAGGGGGTTAGGGGGATGTTCTCTTCGCACAATGCACACAATTCAATGAACCCTATTCTGTGGGTAATCAACAGCCTTTCAATCCTCCCCGACGTTTCAAGTAGGAAAATAGGAACGTTATTTTTTCATCTTCACTTGGTGATGCAAAGTAAAAATAAACTTATTCATTTTCCAGCGGTCGGTTTCGATTTGGATTTTTTTGTGGCGGAACAAAAGCGACGACAACTGTGACATTAATGGACGAAAGGATGGGACACGGATTGAACGGATGAAACTGATTTTCACGGAATTGGGATGATGGGACACGGATTGAACAGATGAAACTGATTTTCACGGATTGGGAGGATGGGACACGGATTGAACAGATGGAACTGATTTTCACGGAATTGGGCTGTGTCAATCTGTTTTATCTGTTAAATCTGTGTCCCATCCTCCCAAGCCATCCTGCTCAGCAAAGCAAAGGCTTTTTCATTATTTTGATTATAAAAACCACGAATTTCACCCCTCCATCCCCACATTATTCGCAAGATGCGTATTTCTAGGGCATCGTTCGTGTTTTCTAGGGCATCGTTCGCAGTTTCTAGGACATCGTTCGTGCTCTCTGAAGCATTGTTCGCAGCCGCTAGGATAATGTTTGTCTTCTCTAGCCCATCGTTTATGATTTTTGGAAGGTAGTTCGCAGTTTTCAGAGCTCAGTTCGGTCCTACTAAGACATCGAACGGCTTTTCTGGAAAGGCGTTCGTGCTTGCTAAGACAAGGCTGACACCCAATGGCACGGCTACTTCCCGCAATTTTCACCACGACTCCAGCCCCAGCAGTTTCTTGCCAAGCTCGGAGAGGTCGGCGGTTTGGTAGCGGGTCTGCTCCCAATTCCGTGGGTCGCCGGGGAAGGCGTATCCCTCTGGTGCGATTCGGTCACGCCAGGAGTTGATGCGCCATTGTTTGAGCGCCTCGTTTTCGGGTTGGGCGGGCATCATGGAAATGTACTGGGCCATGCGCACTTTGCCCTCCGAGCGGTTCGGGCGGATGCCGTGGGCCAGCAGGCTGTTGAAGATGAGCAGGTCGCCGGCCTCCAGTTTCACTTTTACCAGCTCGAAGCCCGTCGTATCCGGCTGGAAATGGTTGCGGTCTTCGGGCTGCGTGAGTTTCCAAGTATCGTAGCTGCGGTACAGTTCAGGGATGCACTGGAATCCGCCCATGTTTTCGTCCGTTTGGTCGGCAAGGGCCAGCACACCCTGCACGTTCACGGGCTTCGTCTCCGGGTCGTAGTCCCAATGTATGAAACCCTTGTATTCGTGGCCGGGGCGCATCGGCAGGTTGAGGTTCGCCCGGTCTATCGTCACCCAAAGCCGCTCCGTCCCCCAAACATCCACGAAGGCATCATAGAGGCGGGGCCATTGGCGGTTCTCCCAGAGGAGCTGGTGGTTATAGACCTCCACCATGCCCGTGTTGGTGAGTTCCTTCATCTTCATCTCGGCCCGTGGCGGGGCATACCAGGTCTCCGGGTCGTTCGGGTCTTTTTCCTCGAACTCCCAGAGGAAGGCGGCGGTGCGCAGCGTCTGTTCCCGTGGCACGGCGTTCTTCACGATGACGTAGCCGTTTTCTTTCCAGAAGCTCCAATCTGCTTCGGAAAGCACCCGCAAGGGCTGGCCATTGGAGCGGTCGTTGAGTTTTTCCACGCTGGAAGTGGCCGTGGAGGGGTTGCCGGGGATGTCGGTGTGGGCGTTGGCCACGGCCATGGTCGGTGTCATCATGATTTTATTGATTGATGCTTGAATTGCTGCATTCTTTTAGGCGGGATGGAACACAGATTGAAAAGATGCAACAGATAATCACTGATTTTATCTGCGTAAATCCGTTGAATCCGTTGAATCTGTGTCCTATCCCAATAGCCAAGGCAAATCTACCCTTCTCAACTTGTTTTTTTGTGTTGTTTTGCATTCAATTTTCACCTAAAAACAAAAAACATGGCCAACGATAAAGCCCCCATATCCAGCGTCGAACACAGCGTGCTAACCCGCACGGTCATTATCTCCTCCGTTATACTCACCGGCATTTTCATCCTTTTGCTTTTCTTTCAGGACAACCTTGCCAAGGTCTTCGGGCAGTATGCCGACGAGGTCACCATCGGCCTGATGCTCCTCGGGCTATGGATTGTGGTCAGCAGCACCGTCCGCAGCGTGAACAACCTTGCGAAGGGCATCCAGACTTGGAAATTATTGTTCGGTGGCCTATTGGTTGGGCTGGTGTCGGCGGTGCTTACCACGGCGTTTTTGATTATGTTTCCCACAGTCGCCAAGTCCCAGAACATGGCCGAGGTGACGGGCGCCACGGGTGCCATGATTTTGGTAATAGCAGCCCTTTCCCTCATCATCGCCATGATTTCCGTCATCAATGTTCGGGTAAAAAGCCGTCAGCTTGGCAACCTGCTGGAGGTGCTGATTATCGGCAGTGTGATTGCGGGATTGATTTGGTGGGCTACGAAGTAGGGGTTTGAATAATGCTTGGTTAATTTTCTGTCTCCCGCAGATAGCGCAGATATACGCAGATTTTGCTTTTGAGATTCCTAATATGTTATCTGTGTAAATCTGCGTTATCTGAGGGAGACAGACTTATTATCCGTCCAAAAATACCATTATTGCGCCTTATTGGTATTGAATATATATTGGCTTCGGTTTCAATTCCAGTATCTCATGGGGCTGCATCACCATATCCGATTTTGTTTTCTTTAAATCATTTTTGTAAAACACCTTAAACCCGGCAAACTGCACAGGCTCAGGATATATCACCTGCCGATACGTGCCCTTTTTCTTGGCCTTGCCGCCCCATCCGTCCATTTGTATGACGATTTGCACTTCGGGAAGCAGTTTTATGTCTTCGTAATTAGTCACCATTGGTTTGGTGAAACGATGCACGATGAGGATTTTAGGCGGAAGGTTCTTCAGTTTGACCAGTCCCGCCAAGTAAGCTGTTGCATAATTCACGTCTTCTGCATCAAAGGTGCCGATTCGCCTGCCGGGCTTCACGCCTTCCTGCATGGCGAACTCCGGGTCAATACCAAGGTGCACATTCGGCATGGAAAGAAAGGTATCGAGTTGGGGGAGTTCTTCTTGAAGCGTACTCCATCCCACTTGAATGTCCAATATGAGGATGCCATTTATTTTATTTGCTATTGCCAATGCCTTTTCTATCTGGGCAAAAGGCATTCTTTGGCGGTATTTACTGCCTTTTCCGGGGCTTCGTTGCGCTGTCACACAGATATAGTGGATAGCAGGCATGACAGGGGTTTCAGGGTCAGCCAATTCCCATTTATTGCTTTCGGATTTCAAGCTATCCAGCATTTCATCCTCTGGCAGTTCACCCAATATGCCCATTCTTTTGGAGAAGAAGTTCCCATAATATGCCACGACTCTTTTAAATGGCAATATAGCACCTATTTTTGGGTAAGGGGATTCCAGGGAAGACCATTTTCCGGTTGTGTCGGCGGCATTTAATGCTTTAAAACGTTGGATATAATCCGCACTGTCCAATTTTGGAGCTGTTGGCTTTACTGGTTCAGTGACCTGTTCGGCAGGTGGAAGGATATTATCGGGCGTTTTTCCTTCGGAATCAGCGCAAGCAAAGTTGGTCAATGAGAAAGATATGCCCAAAAGCAGGAAGCATATCATAGCGTTAAAAGAAGACTTCAATCGGGGCATAAAGTGTTTGTCTGATTTTGTTTTGACTTTGCTACAATTGCATAGCAAGGTTTAGCGTAAAACCGGACAAGGGGGTATTTGTTCAGATAAATTTTCGGGATGCAATCACTGAATATTATTCCTTCAACCACTCCACCGCAGGATTGTTTTTCGGGCGTAAACTAACCGAGGTTTCCCACGCCGCTTTGGCACCTTTTAGGTCTCCAAGCCCTTTTTTGCACCTTCCAAGATGGTTCCAAGCCACCACTATTCTTGGAAAAAGCTGTGAGTAAACCTCATATAATGCCAATCCGTTTGTCCAGTCTTCTGCATCCAATAAACGCTCACCAACTCCCAGCAAAAGCATATCATCCTGGAAGTAAAAGCCTGCATTCTTGAGTATAACTTGGCTGTTTTGACGGAAGTTATCTGCGCCTTTTTCTGTCAATTCCTTGAATATGGCATTGGTCACTGGATTATCCATAAAGTCTATTTCTTGACGCTCATTTTTACTGAAATCCTTGTCCAGCATGATGCCCATCAAACGAATAGCTATATCATCGCTTATTTTATTATTGGAGTTTGAGGATACGATGATGCAAATATCTTTTTCTGGTAAAAAAGTCATATTGGCATTATATACGCCATTGCCACCATTGTGCCAAATCATTTTATCACCATCCAACATTTGCACCACCCAACCATATCCATAATGACTATGCCCTTCCGGGTCTTCAGCCACATATGGCGTGAACAGTTTCTCTGTTGCCATTTTGGGCAATACCGTATTGTTTTTAAAAGCCAAATACCAGCGATTCATATCCCCAACCGTGGAAAGTACCCCACCATTTGCCCGCAAATGCCAGCCCGGACCATCGCTCATCCAAGGTCGGTCCATGGCAGTGCCCCAGCGTTTGCCATTTTGATAGCCCACAGCAAGTTCTTCTTTTGAAAACTTGGGCAACAAATATCCCGTCTTTGTCATTCCAGCAGGCAGCCACAAATTATCCCGCAAAAATTGCTCATACCCTACCCCACTCACCCTCTCTACGATAATGCCGAGCAAACTGTAACCCACATTTGAATACTCATAAACCTTACCAGGGGGATTATTTAAAGGTGTTTCAAAAGCAAGTTTTGCAAAGGCAGTAGCGTCCACATTTTCATAGTCGTCACCCAAAGCATCAGGAAAGCCTGCCGTATGCGTCAACAATTGGTGGAGCGTGATATTGGCTTTATCGGTGGAAGCATTGGGAAAATACTGTGAAAGTTTATCTGCTGTGCCCAGTTTGCCCATGCTTTCCAGCTTCATGATTGCGGCGGCGGTGAATTGCTTCGTGATGCTTCCAATGCTGAATATGGTCTGTGCCGTTTGTGGCTTTTTTGCCTCCCGGTCAGCCATGCCGTAGCCATTTTCCACCAGTATTTGGCCATTTTGTGAGACAATGGCTGAGCCTGACCAGCCGTTTTGCGCAGCATCATTCAATACAGTTTTGAGTTGCTCCGCAATGGTCGGATTCGATTGGGCGAAAAGGAAAACAGCAGCGGAAAGTAGGAAGAAGGTGAAAATCGACTTAAGTTTCATATCAGATGGTAGTTGCGCTTGGCGATATTGCCACGGCAAATGTCCATTAAACACCCAACACAAAAAGGAAAGCGCAGTTAATTAAGGTTAATTATTGCAAAATTGAGAAGGTTGAGCTGCAGGGCGACCCAACCTTCTCTTATTTTCCAGCTTTACGCCGTTATCGCCTTGATGCCCGGCAGTTCCTTGCCTTCCAGCATTTCCAGCATCGCACCACCGCCTGTGCTCACGAAGCTCACTTGGTCGGCGAGTCCCATTTGGTTCACCGCCGCTACGCTGTCGCCACCACCTACGAGGGAGAATGCGCCATTTTTGGTTGCCTTCGCAACGGCAATCGCAATTGCTTTCGTGCCATTGGCAAAGTTCGACATCTCGAACACGCCCATCGGGCCGTTCCAGATAATGGTTTTAGAATTGGCAATCACCGCTTCGAACGCTGCAATGGCTTCGGTTCCAATATCCAGGCCCATCCAGCCGTTGGGGATGGTATTGCTAGCTACATTCTGGAAATTGGCGGCATTATCAAACTTATCAGCGGCAATGCTGTCCATCGGCAAGTAAATATTGACGCCTTTCTCCGCCGCTTTGGCCAAAAGTTCAAGGGCCATCGGCAGTTTATCCTCCTCAACCAGCGAGTTTCCGATTTCACCGCCTTGCGCTTTGAAGAAGGTGTAGGCCATTCCGCCCCCAATGATGATGTTGTCCACCAAATCCAAAAAGCGCTCCAACAGCACGATTTTGTCGCTGACCTTTGCACCACCTGTGATCGCCGTAAATGGCCGTTGAGGATGGTTCAGCACCTTTTCGGCGTTCTTGATTTCGCTTTCCATCAGGAAGCCAAAGGTCCGGTTCTCCTTCGTGAAAAACTGCGCCATGACGGTTGTGCTGGCGTGTGCCCGGTGAGCCGTACCGAAGGCATCGTTCACGTAGATGTCGCCCAATGCCGCCAATCTCTTGGAGAACTCCACATCGCCTTTTTCTTCTTCTTTTTGAAAACGGGTATTTTCTAGTAAAAGCACCTCGCCGGGTTGCAGGGCGGCAGCCATTTTTGTAGCAGTATCTCCCACTGTTTCAGGGCAAAAGTTGACTGGGACTCCAAGCATTTCTGCCAAAGGCTTCGTCAAGTGGTTCAGCGTGAACTTCTCGACGTTCACCGAGCCGTCCTCGTTCAATTTGGCCAGCGGCCTGCCGAGGTGCGACATTAAAATGACTGCTCCGCCACCATCCAGTACGTGCTTGATAGTCGGCAGGGCTTCCCGCATCCGGGTATCGTCTGTGATTTGGTATTGCTTGTCGAGCGGCACGTTGAAGTCCACCCGCATGATGGCTTTTTTGCCTTGGAAGTTGAGATTCATTGTTTGATGGTTGAATTGTTGAATTGTTGGTGCTCGTGGGTTTTCATTTTGGGCAAACAAAAAAGACACTGCCACAGCCTATTGACCGGACAGTGTCTTCGTTTCATACTAATTCAAATCTTAACCCTGGTTGCCTGCCATTTCGGCGAGGTCGGCAAGGCGGGCAGAGTAGCCAGCCTCGTTGTCGTACCAACCAACTACCCGGCAGCTGCTTCCGTTTGCCTGTGTCAAACCTGCATCAAAAATGCTGGAGTGGGTATTTTTCACAATATCGCTGGATACGATTGGGTCGGTGCAATATTCGAGGATGCCTTTCAAGTGACCTTTGGCCGCTTCTTCGAATTTGGCGTTGATTTCCTCGACCGTGGCTGGTGTTTTTAGCATACAAACGAGGTCGGTCAAGGAGCCAGTTGCCACGGGTACCCGCAGGGAGTGTGCTGCGATTTTGCCTTTCAAGTGCGGTGCAACTAAAACAACCGCCTTTGCAGCACCTGTGCTGGTTGGGACGATGTTTTGCGCAGCAGCACGGGCACGGCGCAGGTCTTTGTGCGGGCCATCCTGAATGTTTTGGTCGCTGGTGTAAGCGTGGATGGTGTTCATAAAGAACTGCTCCACACCAAAGGCTTTGTCCAAAACAAGCACCAACGGCACGAGGCAGTTGGTGGTGCAGCTTGCATTCGACATGATGAGGTCGGTTGGCTTCATGTCCTGGTGGTTGGCACCGATGACGAAGGTCGGCACGTCGTCCGCTTTTGGCGGGGCGGAAAGCACCACCCGCTTTGCACCTGCCTGGATGTGAAGGCCCGCTTTTTCCTTGTCGAGGAAGATACCAGTGCATTCCAGTACCACGTCAACGCCGAGGGCTTTCCAAGGCAATTCGGCTGGATTCCTAACCGCTAGGCCATGAATCTTTTGGCCGTTGAAATGGAGGAATTCGTCGTCGGCAGACACTTCGCCTTCGAATTTCCCCTGCATCGTGTCATACTTGAAAAGGTGGGCAAGGGTGTGATTATCTGTCAGGTCGTTGATTGCCACGACCTCAATTCCTGGCTTTTTCAGGAGGTTTCTCATGGTGAGGCGGCCAATTCGACCGAATCCGTTGATTGCAATTTTGATAGCCATAATTGAAAACTGGTTTAGTTTATTTTACTTTAAAAAGATTAGACATTGATGGAACAGGGAGAAAGCCAACGGCTTTCAGAGTAATTTGGCAAGGTCGGAACTTAAAACGGCCATTGGTTGGTTATGGCCTAAGATTTTTTGAGCGGCGCAAAGGTACGCAGCTACTGGAATTTATCGAAGCATTTTAGGTTATCAATTCTCAAAGCAAAAAAAATAATTCGCTTGGCTTTGGTTTTTTAAAAACAGTCCTATCTTTGCCCCGCTTTTGAAGGAAAGCACTTTAAAATAAACAATGGCCCGTTCGTCTATCGGTTAGGACGCCAGGTTTTCATCCTGGTAAGAGGGGTTCGACTCCCCTACGGGCTACCAAGAAAAAGCCCTTGCACTGTTGTTGCAAGGGCTTTTCTTTTTGCTTTGATTTCCTATAGCTTTGGCTCTGTTGAAATCTATCTAATCCAACACGAGCAGTTTTCTGCTTAAACTTTGCCCATCGGCACTCAGGTTCACGAAATACACGCCAGGTTTTAGCTTAGGCAACTCAAAATCCCTCATTTCATTGGCCTGCTGTATTCCCAACTCTTTTTCGGCAACGATTTCACCCAATGCGTTCACTACCTCGTAAGATACCTCAGCCATCTTGCTCAATTTCACATGAATTTGTGCTTCAGAATTGGTCGGATTTGGATAAATATCGCATACCAAAAACTGGTCGGCGGACTGGCCAGGCTCTTTCGTCGCATTGATACCGTCCAAATGGATTTCAATCAAAGTAGTATTTGACCCCTGAACATTACTAACCCAGAGCTTATTTTTTGAAGTTGCAAGTGGGTAGGGGAAAGTCATGTCAAAAGATGTTAGACCCAATTCAGCAGCAGTAACAAAATAAATTTGTTGGCCATTCACATATCCCAGTCTTAGTTTATTATTCACTGTGTTAATACCCACAACCCAAATTCTTCCACTAATATCCACTTCTAATCCGGCAGGGTAAAATATCGAGGCTGCACTTGGAGTTTGCGCTAAAGTCCAATTCTGACCTGTTTTTTTGACAATATCGAAGGATCCAGCATCGCCACTCATTAACATTAAAACACTTCCATCAGCTTGTGGCACAATATCAACTGGAGTACAGCAAATGCCTAGATTAAAAAAGTCGTAGGAATAATAATAGAAGTCATCGCCTAAACCATAGGCAAAATTAAAAATGTTACGGATAAATACTGTATCACCGTTATCAATGGTAATATCTTGGACTTTTTCAAAATCATTGTCAACTGCAACACCACCACCAGGTTCAGACCATGCATCTCCATCCCAAAAAACATGGTTTTGAAAACCATTGCTATTATTTGCCAAAATGGCATAAACTCGACCCATTTTATCTACGACGATCTTCTGAAACTCGTAACTCATAAAAACATCAGCATAAAATAAGTCAGATGGGCCATCAATTTTCACAAATTGGTTATTCTCGAACTTATTCAACCCGATACCCTTACCGGTCAACCACAGCAGTCCTTGAGAATCAAAAAAAATGGAGGTGATGTAACAGTCATTTGTAGGGCAGCTTGGGAAACCCATATCTACAAACTCCGAGCCGTCATATTTAAGCAGTTTTTTACCTGCAAACCAGACATTTCCTTCTGAATCTTCTTTATAATCGTAAATTCTGGAATTGGTAAGTATTGGTTCATCGTGAACCGTAGCTGAAAAAGGTTGGGCATTCAGGATTACCTGAATGCCCAGCATGATCGTTATGGAGAGTATTACGCTTTTCATTTCTAGTTAAATTTAAGCTGCCAGCACCTCCCGCACCCGATCTGCCGCTTCTTGCAGCAAAATGGCAGATTGCACTTTCAAGCCGGACTCGTCAATGATTTTCTTCGCCAAATCGGCATTTGTGCCTTGCAGGCGGACAATGATAGGCACAGTGATATTGCCCATGTTTTTGTAAGCATCTACGACACCTTGCGCCACTCGGTCGCAACGGACGATTCCACCAAAAATATTGATGAGAATGGCCTTCACGGCTGGGTCTTTCAAGATGATTCGGAAAGCTTTCTCTACCCGTTGTGCATCGGCAGTACCACCAACGTCGAGGAAGTTGGCTGGCTCGCCACCAGAGAGTTTGATGATATCCATGGTGGCCATCGCCAAGCCGGCTCCGTTTACCATGCAGCCTACGTTGCCATCGAGCTTGACATAGTTCAGGTCATGCGACTTGGCCTCCACTTCTGTTGGGTCGTCTTCGAGGGAGTCGTGCATGGCCTCTAGTTCTGGGTGGCGGTAAAGCGCATTCTCATCGAGGCTCACCTTGCTGTCCACGGCGATGATGCGGTCATCGGCTGTTTTCAGCACTGGATTTATTTCAAAAAGGGAAGCATCCGAGCCTAGGAAGGCAGCGTAAAGTTGCTCCACGAACTTCACCATGTTCTTGAAGGCAGCACCGCTGAGGCCAAGGTTGAAGGCGATTTTGCGGCACTGGAAAGCCTGGAGGCCAAGCTCGGCATCAATCCATTCTGAGTGAACGAGGTCTGGCGTTTCTTCCGCCACTTTTTCAATGTCCATCCCACCTTCGGTGGAATAGATGATGACGTTGCACTTCTTTTCCCGGTCCATCAAAATGGACATGTAGTATTCCGAGCAGGCATCGAAATCAGGGCGATAGCTGTCCTCTGCGATAAGCACTTTACGCACCAATTTGCCAGCACCTTCCATGCCGCCGGGCGTCTGCGGTGTTTTGAGCATCATGCCGATAATGTTGCCAGCGTGTTCTTTCAGCTGGTCGAGGTTCTTGGCCACTTTCACGCCGCCACCTTTACCACGGCCACCTGCGTGGATTTGGGCTTTTACGACAACGAAGTCCGTGCCTGTGGTCTCTCGGATTTTTTTCCAAGCATCCACGGCTTCATCCAGCGTGGTGGCGATAAATCCTTCTTGGACAGACACACCAAATTTTTTCAA
Organism: Saprospiraceae bacterium; assembly: GCA_041752395.1. Lineage (GTDB taxonomy): Bacteria > Bacteroidota > Bacteroidia > Chitinophagales > Saprospiraceae > UBA6168. Next base: position 13,232 of record JBGSWN010000172.1, read on the forward strand.
AAGTTCCTTTCCTTGATATTCGTGAAGATTCATTTAATATGAGATTTAGGATTTGAGGATTTGAGGATTTTAGGAAACCCAACATATCCTGACCTTGATTATTTAAAAATTAAAAGTAGCGCCTAATGTTGGCATTATTGGCAATTGGTTGATACGCTTGGCACGAACCCGGTCAAAGTAGAAAATATTTTCCCGGTTGTACATGTTCGTGGCACTTGCAACCAACTCCAAACTGGTGTATTTTCCAAATTTGAAAAGCCGTTTGATAGACCCATCCAAGCGATGGTAGAAGGGTAAACGGCCTGCATTCCGTTTCGTGTCCAACACGATTCCAAGGTCGCCATTGTTCGTCAATGGATCGGTGCCCAAGCCATCATTGAAGTTCGTATTTCCGTAAAAACCTTGCGTCAGGGTGAATGGAAAACCGGAACCCATGTTCCAACGAAGGGCTGCTTCCCACTCCAGTTTTTCACCAAACTTGTAGGTGCCAAGTAGGTTCACGTTGTGGCGGCGGTCGAAAATAGTCGGGTAAATCTGTTCGCCATCGTCCCGGTTGACATAAGCCAAGGAGTAAGTGGCCCATAGGTAGAGCTTCTTTGTTTCATAGCGCAAAGTAAGGTCAACGCCGTAAGCCTTGCCTTTTTCCGTCACAAAATTGGGGTCAGAAGGGCTGAGCTTGTTACGGTTGATTTGGATGAGTTGGGTGAAGTTTTTGAAATATGGCTCCACATTGAGTTCCACGTTTTTGGCCAGGTCAACCTCTGCTCCAATTACGCCATGTATTGCTTTTTGCAAACGGTGCGATGCAGGTTTAGAAGTATTCTGTTCCAACACCTGCTCCTCCGGCCCGGTAAGGAACCCGACGAAAAGGTTCACGACATCCAATTCGTTTACGCTGCTGATAAGGTTTTGCGAATAAAAACCACCTGCAGCTTTCAATCTTAACCCATCGGTCACATTATATTTCATGCCAAGCCGAGGCTCCAAAAGGGCTTTGGATTGCGAAGCGTATAGTTGAAAACGGAGGCTGGGCTCAAAAATGAAATCGCCGTACTTGGCTTTGTATTTTACAAAAGCACCAAGCTCGGTAGTGTTGTCATTTTGGTTGATGGTGTTGCCCACGAAGTTTCGGAACTTGAATTTGGTGTCCAATCCAATCACTTCAAAACCATATTTCACTTCATTGTGAAGCCCAAAATAGGTAAAATCAAGTTTTACATTGTAGTTGGAAATAGAGCTGGTGCGGGGCTGTTCGCCTGCCTCTTTCAATTCGATGCTGTAATCCGAATAGGCAACCGTTCCACCAATTATCAAGTTGGAATTGGGTGGAATGAGCGTGAAATTGGCACCGCCACCGACGTTTTGCCAGCCTAATTTGGCAACTCCGATATAGTTAACATCGTCGTTGAAATTAAAGCCAAAAAGGTTCAATTTGCTGCCGTTGGCTGATAGGAATGACAGTTTCCCGTAAACATCCATAAAAGAAAATGGCAGTCGTTTGCGGTCGTTTTCAGTAAGCCCTTCACCGACAGCAGGATAAAACGTAGTATCCACGGCGTACGGGTAAAGGATTGGGGAGGTTTTGTCAATATAACTGCGCTTGGCGGTAAAGAGAAAAGAGGAACTCCCGCCGCCCTCCTGAAATTTCTTCAACGGGCCCTCTATCACCGCTTTTGCTTGAAAAGGGTTGGCGCTCACTAGTCCCGCCAATCGTTTCCGATTGCCTTCCCGAGTGTTGAGGTCCACCACTGCTGATACCCGGCCACCGTACTCCGCATTGAAACCAGCCGTGAGTACATCCACGGTTTTAATGATTTCTGTCTCAAAAACAGAATAAAAACCAATACTGTGAAACGGGTTGAAAATGGTCATCCCATCAATCATGATACGGTTTTGGATGGGCGAACCACCACGAATATAGATCTGTCCGCCTTGGTCGCCCGTGGAAATGATACCGGGCAAAACTGGCAGGTACTGCGCAATATCTGCCTGGCCACCCGTTCCCGGCAGCGATTTTATTTGGTTGGCGGTTACCGTCACTTTTGAAATGGAAACATCTGACCTCGCCTGCTCCCTTCGTGAGGAAATCTCAACAGTACCAAGTTGGATACTGCTTTCACTCAACATCACCCGTTGCATGGAAATCCCTCCCTCCTTGATTGTGACTTGCACAGCCGTGCTGTCATAACCAATGGATGAAACAACCATGTTGTAAGTCCCTGCTGGGATATTTCCAATGCTGAAAAAACCGTCAATATCTGTGGTGGTACCGATGGACGTGCCCTGAAGCAGCACGGTACTGAAAATCATGGCTTCACCTGAATTCTTGTCGAAAACATTGCCCCGAAGCACGCCACCTTTCTGCGCCACGGCAGCGGAACAAACAAGCAAAGTGAGCGTGATAATTGAGAATAAGATTTTTTTCATAACTTGATTCAAGGAAAATTAGCTGGTTACGGCATCGTTGCCGCAATTTGGCCGCAAATATAAAAGGATAGTACAGGAAGAAAGGACTTGAGGAAGTCAATTTCGTTTTACAGCAAAACTTGTTGCCACAAACACCAGCAAATAGGTTAGGTCTGTTGACTTTTGTTCAAAATTTCGTTTCGTTTCATTGATAAGATAAATGAAAATGGCCGGGCTATTAAGACAGTCCGGCCATTTTTCGTTTGATTAGGAAAAAATTATTTTACCATAAAAGTATAGTAGTATTCACCAGGGTAGTTTTCATAAAATCCTTCCAAATACACTTCTGAACCTCGTTTCTTCTTCAATTCGTTCAAAACCTCTTCTACGGAGCTGACTTTTACCTCGCCTACTTTGGTGATGATGTAACCGGGGTCCATTTCCGTTTTTTCTATGGCGCTCCCGACTTTGATATTATCAACGTAGACACCCGATACCCTGAGTTTTCTTTTTTCATCGGTTGATAACTCCCGCAACGTGAAACCCATCTGACCCAGTAGGCTATCGTCATCACTTTTTACCACAATTTTTGAAGCCATGTCTTTGTCCTTCAAGGTCACGTTCGCCGAATATCGCCTGCCTTCACGGATGTATTCCACCTTGATGACAGCACCTGGGTGAAGCCTGCCCACTTGTTCTTGTAGCTCCGGTATTGCCCTGATTTTCAAGCCGTTTATGCCTACAATCACGTCTTCTGCCTTTAAACCTGCATCTTCTGCGCCCCCATCCGATGTTACGGCGTTGATATAAACTCCTTCCACCGCAGGTAACTTCAGCTCATGTGCAATTCGGTCGTCCACTGGCCCGATTTTTACACCCAACAAACCACGCTTCACCTCGCCATAGTCCCGCAGGTCGTGGATGATTTTTTGCACCAAAGTGGAAGGAATTGCGAAGCTGTAACCTTCGTATTTGCCAGACCGGGTAATAATCGCCGTATTGATACCGACCAATTCTCCGTTGGTATTCACAAGTGCGCCTCCACTGTTGCCGGGGTTCACCGCCGCATCGGTTTGGATGAAAGACTCAATCGTGTACTCGCCTTCCAAAATATCAATGCTGCGGCCTTTTGCGCTCACAATGCCCGCCGTTACTGTACTTTCCAAGTTAAATGGATTGCCTACCGCCAGTACCCACTCCCCCACTCGCAGTGAATCGGAATTGCCAAAAACGAGCGCTGGCAGGTTTTTCTCTTCAATTTTAAGCAATGCAATGTCGGTAAAAGGGTCGGTTGCGACGAGCTTGGCGTCGTATTCCCGGTGGTCGCCCATCGTCACTTGGTACTTGTTTCCGTCCTCGATGACGTGGTTGTTGGTCACGATATAGCCGTCCGGTGAGATGATAACCCCAGAGCCCGATGACGCCCCATGCGAACTGCCGCCCCACCAGCCGTAGGAGGAACTTTCCATCGCCCGGATATTGACGACCGAGGAGGTTACTTTTTCTGCTGCCGCAATGAAATCAGTGGGTGCCGAAGAAATAAAAGTGCGCTGTTGGTTGCCAGCAAAAGGCTCAGTTTCACCATAGTTGGCATAAACCGCTGACCCGTCCGCCCGGTCAATGAAGACGGTTTTTGGCTTTTGGAAAAAATTGAACAACAAAACGGCCAAGATTGCGCTACAAAAAGAGGACAATGCGATTGGAAGTATTTTTTTCATAAATGAACAGGATTACAGTTTGGCTTTGCAATTTGCCGATTTAGAAGCGCAAAGCCAAAAGCCTGCGCTCGTTTTTTGATTTCTTTATGATTGAGTGCTTGTTTGGGATTTGGTCACTTGGCTCAAAACGGCTCTTACCGACTAAAATCGGCATCGAGATTTTTGCCACTTTTCCACCTTTTTTCAGTCACCCCGACCAAGGTCGGGGCCACTATTCTTCTTCAAAAAGCTAAAAAATTGACAAAAAATTTCTCTTTTTTAGCTCAAGCACTAAATCCCAAACAAGCACTTAAAGGTCAAATTCATTTCAGGCCGCAATTTCGGAAATTGCATGGTAAAAAAATGAATTTGAAAAGAAATAAGTTTTGCCGCACGTTTTTAATCATCGGAAATACTTTTGTGGTGTTATTCTGAACAGTTAACGCAACAATTGAAATGATGCATATTCGATTCCACAAATACGAAGGCACTGGCAACGACTTTGTGCTTATTGACCAGCGCCAAACCCAATACCTCACTCGGCAGGACACCGCAATTATTGAGAAGATTTGCGACCGGCGCTTCGGCATCGGCGCAGATGGCCTGATTTTGCTTCAACTGACGGACGGTTTTGATTTTGAAATGGTCTATTTCAACTCCGATGGCCGGGAAAGCACCATGTGCGGCAACGGGGGCAGGTGCATTGCCGCCTTTGCGCACAGCCTCGGTGTGGCGGGTGAACACTGCCGTTTCCTCGCCATTGATGGGCCACATGAAGCGAATATCAAGGGTGACTGGGTAGAATTGAAAATGTCCGATGTGAACGAAATCGAGTCAGGTGACGGTAGCTTTATCCTGAACACTGGCTCGCCGCACTACGTCGTTTTCGCAGAGGATCTGTCGGATTTGAACATTGTGGAAAGCGGCCAAGTCATCCGCTATTCCGAGCGTTTTCGCAAGGAAGGCATCAACGTGAATTTCGTGGAGCGAACTGCAGATGGCATCGAAGTGGCGACCTACGAACGGGGGGTGGAGGATGAAACCTTGTCCTGCGGAACGGGCGTGACGGCGGCGGCTATTTCCTTCAGCTTAGCGAACCCAGGTTCGAAAATGAACGAGATCGCCATTGCTACCAAAGGCGGGAAATTGAAAGTGAGGTTTGAAAAAAAAGTAGGTGGTGGTTTTGAAAATATTTGGTTGTGTGGTCCTGCCAGGCAGGTTTTTAAAGGCGATTACCCGATTTGATCTTAACCAAAAATCTTTTTTTCCACCAATGCGCAAATCGCATGTCCCAAGATTACCTGCCCCTCCTGCACCCTCGGCGTATCCGTTGAGGGTATTTTGATGAAAAAATCGCAACGACCATCCATTTTGCCGCCTTCAGCGCCAGTCATGCCGACCACTTTCATCCCAATTTCGTGGGCTTTTTCGATGGCTTTCAGAATGTTGGCCGAATTGCCGGAGGTCGAAATGGCAAAGAGCAAATCACCTTCCCGGCCCATCGCCTCCACTGCCCGTTCATACACAGCTTCAAAGCCGTAGTCGTTACCAACGGCGGTTACGAAGGAGGAATTGACATGCAGTGCTTCCGCAAATAGGGCTTTGCGGTTCATATAAAAACGACCAGAAAGCTCTGCCGCCAAGTGTTGGGCATCGGCAGCACTCCCACCGTTCCCGCAGAAAAGCACTTTGCCGCCCTTTTCAAAAGTCGCAACCACTTGATTTACAACGCCTTGTACGATGGTCAGGAGGCTATCGTCGTGAAGCATCGTCTGCTTCATGGAGATGCTGTCGAGCAGGATGGACTTGATGGCTGATTTCATGGAGCGAGTTGTTTTTGCACGTATTCCACCAAATCGGATAGTGGCACTTCCTGCTGCACTTGGTTGATCCAAGTCTGTTTGTCCGAGGTGGTATTTTCGAGTTCCTTGCCGAGCTTTAGGTTTTTGACAGTGGCCACGCCTTTTGCAGACTCATCCGTGCCTATCAAAATGGCAATTGGGCAGTTCTTTTTATCGGCATAAGCCATCTGCTTTTTCATGCCCTTGAAACCTTTGGCGCTGCCAACATAGACTTCTGTATTGATGCCCGCAATGCGGAGCAAACGAGCGATGCGATAGTATTCCTCCTGTAAATTATCGTCAAAATAGGCAATGAAAACGGGGCCTTGCGCTGTCACTGCGCCCGGTTTTGCCATGCGGAGCAGCTCCGCCAATCGGTCCACGCCGATGGAAGCGCCCGTGGCGGGCACCTTGAGTCCGAGCAGTTTTTCCACCAAGCCATCGTAGCGGCCACCTCCGCAGATGGAGCCAAAGCGGCGCTCCCGGCCTTTTTCATCCTTGACTGTCAGCAATGATTCCACCTCAAAAACTGGCCCGGTGTAGTAGGCCATGCCCCGCATCAGCGAGGGGTCAAATATGATTCGGGACTCGTCGAAGCCGAGTTTCTCCCAGAGGGCGTCCATTTTTTTCAGCTCCGCAATGCCCTCGGCAGCCGTGGGGTTTGCGCCAGCGACTTCCTCGAATTTTTGCAGAACATCGGCACGGGTAGAAACCCCAGTCGCCAATTTTAGGAACGAAACGATATTTTCAATGGTCGCCTCGGAGAGGCCAAGGCCGTCAATTTTGGAGCCGGAGGCGTCTGCCCTACCCTTCCCAAGTTCGAGCTTCACATCCTCCCAGCCTATTTTATCCAACTTGTCAATGACCCGCAGCACAGCGCCTTCCTGCTCTTCGTTTGCTATGCCGACGGACTCCAAAAACCCCTTCAAAACCTTGCGGTTGTTGACTTTTACGAGGTAAGTTCCTCGCTCCAATCCAATGGCTTCTAGTGCATCTGAAAGTATCATGCAGGCCTCCGCATCAGCAGCTACGTCGGAAGTGCCGACCGTATCAAAATCCAATTGCCAGAACTCCCGGAAGCGGCCGGGCAGCAGTTTCAGTTCATAACGATAAACTGGCCCGTACTGAAAACGGCGGAACAGCGGGGCGTTTGATTCCATGATTTGCCCCCGTTTCACATCCATGAAAAGCCGCTCGGAATAAACCCGTGCGAGCGGTGCCGTCAGGTCGTAGCGCATGGCCAGCGGATGGAATTCCATCACGACTTTGGATTCGGCGTCCCGCATTTCGGAGCCATCGGCGAGCAAAACCGGCTCCAGTTCTGGGTTTCGGAAATTGTAAACACCTTTGTCCACGGTGTCCTCATCGGGCATGTACTTGCCGAGGGCATCGGCGTACTCCAGCACAGGGGTGTCCCAGTGCTCGAAGCCGTAGGAGCGGTAAACCTTTGCAGCCTCACGAATGATGGTCTGGCGGAGTTCGTTCAGGTCGGCGTCAATGTCCCTGAAACCCTTGATTTTGCGTGGAATATTGCCTCTTTCCATGATAAGAAGGTGAGAGAGCGAGAGAGTGAGAATGTGAGAAATTGGGAGGGCGAGAGGCTCACTCTCTCACGCTCTCACGCTCTCACCTTCTCATTTTCTCACCCTCTAAATGAAAAAAGCATTACCCCGAAGAAGTAATGCTTTTGAAGTCCCCCCGAGTGGGATCGAACCGCTGACCTCCGGCTCCACAAACCGGCGCTCTAACCAGCTGAGCTACAGGGGGAAATTATGTTGATGTTTTGAAAAAATCATACATGCTTTTTAGTAAAGCGGCGCAAATGTAAAGATAGTTCCGGTGGAAATCAAAATCTTTGAGTGAGAGATTTTTTTTATGCCCGGTTTTTGAGAAGGCGAAATACCAGAATGGCTTGATTATCAAGTGATAACCAAGCCATTCTCTACTATTTTGCTTTCTTTTTTAGTCCTTCGACAAGCTGATTTTTTTGGTAAAAACTTTTCCACTTTGCGATATTTCGAGGAAGTAGCTCCCCACCCCGTTTTGGGAAATATCCACAGGGTCGCTGAAATTTCCGCTAAAACTGCCCAAGTCATATTCGTAAAGCACCCTGCCGGAAATATTGTAAATCCGCACCACTGTCTTACCGTTTGATGGCAAATTGAACTCAAGGTTGTACATGCCCGAATCGGTATTCGGTGAAAGTCGGATATTTTCGATGGCCAAGCTGTTATTGTCTCTTAATTGAACCCCTTTGCTCTGCAAGGTGCTCGATTCATCCGAAGAAATGCTACCAATGGAGGCTTTGACATTGTTGAGATTAACCCTAGGCATGGGCATTGATGAGGCATTATCATTGACCCAACCCCTGCCGGCATTGGCTTTCGGCGTAGTGGCGATTACCACCATTGGCTTTCCTCCACAGCTGCAATCAGGGCAGTTTTTGGTTTGGGCGTAGCTTTTTATTGGCTTCGACGCTTTCATGGATTTGCCATTGCGAAGAAAATCCACGGTGATGGTTTCGTTGGGTTTCATAAGGTCAATGGCGGTGGCGATGTCCTGCCAATCCACCATTTGGTAGCCATTGATTTGGGTGATAACATCGCCTTCTTGCAAGCCAAGTTCTGCCGCAGTCGAACCAGTAACAGGTTGGATGGGCACACCATCATCGTCGCTGCCATTTTCAACTTGAACGATGCCAAAAAATGCGTCCTCGCAACTGTTCAAATCTGCTTTTTCGACCGTAAAAGGCTGGGTAAATGTCAGGGAAGCCTTCGACCTTTTACCATTCCTAAAGTATTGAACAGTAGCAGTTTGACCCGGCTTGTATTTTTTCATTACAATGCCCAAATGCTGCTCTTCGCCAGCCCGATATTCATCAAAGCCGTAGATGTAGTCAAATGGTTTTAGGCCAGCACGTTCGGCCCCGGAATTCGGAATTATTCCTGAAATATAAGCGCCATAAGGATTGTCAAAACCCAGTTTTTTAGCCTTTTCCTTCGAAATCATTTCGGTATAAATGCCAATGAATGCTCGGTTTTCGTCTTGGTCAGCTTGTTGGTCCCAGTCGTCTCCTTCGGAAATGGACACGTTGCCCATTTCATCCCAATCAATGTCAAGGTTCCAATTTCCGCTTTCACCATCCGGGTATAAATCATCGTAGGATTTGACCTTGCCTTTTGCGGAAAGCGCTTTTTCATCCCTCAAAAACTGCACTTCGATGGCCTCGCCTGGCTTTGTGTTTTGAACGGCTGTGGTCACATCTTCCCAGTCCAGCACCGGAAAGCCATTGATGGAAGTGATGACATCGCCCACTTTCAGGCCCATTTCCTCCGCAGTGGATTTTTCAACGATTTCAACAGCTACGCCATCCATATCTTCGTCATCATCCGCTGGGCGGACGCCTAAAAATGGGTGGTCGGTGTCAGATTCCTCAATATCATAATCATAGCTGGCGAGCTTGACTTTTGTGGACATTTTTTCGCCCTTGCGAACGAACTGGAGGGTGATTTCGTCGCCCACTTCATAATCTTCCAAAATATCGGAAAGGCTTTGGTTGTCGCTGGTGCGCTGCTCATTTACACCATATATATAGTCAAATGCTTTTAGCCCAGCCTGTTCGGCAGCCGATTTGGCCATCACTTTGGAAACATAGCTGCCGTAGCGGTTTTCGAAGCCGAGTTTTTTTGCCTTCGCAAAAGAAACCTCGTGCGTTTCGATGCCGAGAAAAGAAACTTCCGGACAGGGTTTCACGCAACCCGATAAGCCGATACCTTCTAGCCTGAGCGACCAATTATCGTCCCAGCGGTCTTCCATCCGCTCCCCGAAACGCTCGGCTTTTTCGCCAATCCGCTCGGCACGGGCTTCCCAATTGTCAGCATTGGCTTCTACTTTGACTTCGATTTTTTCAGCAAGCCGCTCTACTCGTTCGCCCAACCGCTCTATTTGCCGGTCGAGGCTGGTGCCGCCGGACTGTGCAGATAGCCCATTAATCAAAAGAAAAACAAGGATGTGAATTGGAAAAATCTTTTTCATGCTAAAAGTTATTGAGTTGAAATCCTGCTGGAATTTAGACCGCTAAAGCAACCAAGGTAAAAATTACGGCCAGTGTTCAAAAGTGACAAGATATGTTTACAAATGTTGCATACCACCCTGGTGCGGCGCTGTGTATTTTTGCAAAAAATTCAAACACTTACCTGATGCTTTCAAACTGGAAATCCCCTTCACTGGCCGCTAAATTGGCCATTTTCCTACTAACTTCCCTTTTTTTCACTGCCTGCAACACGACCAAACCCGTCAAACCTGACGAATATTACGAAAGCCTCAATATCGAGCCGGAGCCTTCGGTCATCAATATTCCGCTCAAATTTTACAAGACAGAACTGCTCAAAAGCATCAATGACCGCATTGGCGACATGCTTTACGAAGACAATAACCTGAACGACGACGGCCTCGCCATGCGGGCAAAAAAGCGGGAAAACATCACGATTGACATCAACGCACAGGAAATCAAATACCGAGTGCCCGTTGACCTTTGGATAAAAAAGGACATCGTGGTTTCGACCGTGGAAGGCGAAGGGTCACTGGCGCTGGAGTTCACGACCCGCTACAAAATCAACCCGGATTGGTCGCTGGAAACGCAAACGGTGCTCGACGGCCACAAATGGTTGAAGGAACCCGTTGTCAAATTGGGTTTTGCCGACCTGCCCATCACACCCATCGCCAACCTGGTCATCAACCAAAGCCGGACGACCTTCGCAAAGTCCATTGACAAGGAGGTGAAAAACCTGTTCGACCTGAAAAAAGAAATGGAACGCACTTGGAAGGAGATGCACGACCCCATTGAATTGTCGCAGGAGTACGCTACCTGGCTACTGCTGAACCCGCAATCCATCAGCATGACGCCCTTTAAATCCACGGGAAACATGGTGGAAAGCACCGTGGTCGTCGTGACGAAGCCTCGGATTTCTTTGGGTGAAAAACCAATAGCCACCCCCATCACCAAGCTGCCGGATTTTGGCTACGCAACCGCAGGTGCTGACAATTTTTCGCTCTTTCTCGATACCGAAGTCCCCTTCAAGGAAGCGGAAAAACTCTCCAAACAGAACATGGTGGGCGAGGCTTTTTCCTATAAAAACAAACAAGTACGGGTGGAAGATGTCGGCCTCTATGGCCAAGGCAACAAGCTTGTTGTTCGCACCAACCTGAAAGGAAGCTACAACGGAGATGTTTTTCTTATCGCCTTGCCGGAATACGATGCAGCGGCTAACCAAATCAAACTGAAAGACGTGGATTTTGATTTCAGCACGCAGAAAGCACTGATGAAAAGTGCCAGTTGGCTCTTCAAAGGCCCGCTGAAAAAACAGGTGCAGGAGAGCCTCGATTTTTACCTAAAATACAATTTGGACGATGCCAAAAAATCCATCCAAGACGGCCTGAAAGGTTACGAAGTGGCCCCCGGCATCCACCTAAACGGCTTTCTCGATGACCTCACGGTCTCCAATGTTTTCATCGCTTCCAATGCCATCCGGGTACGCATCGGCATGAAGGGCAAGCTGAACTTGGACGTCAAAGGCTTTTAAGAGAGGTGATCGGGTGAGAGGGGTGATCGGGTGAGAGAGGTGATCGGGTGAGCATCAGCAAACTCGCTTACCTCTCACACCCGATCACTTCTCTCACATCTTTCACCCGATCACTTCTCTCACATCTCTCACCCGATCACCTCTCTCACTCTCTGACTTCACTCGCTTTTCCGAGTAGAAATTCCGAACGGGGCATACAAGGGGCAGAAGCTGATAAAACTGGTGAGTAGAAAAACAGCAGCTAAAATGACAAGTACCAAGCCCAATGTACCTGGGATTGTTCCTGTGAAGTATAGTGTGGCCATCACGGCAGCGAGGATTAATCGAATGATTCGGTCGGTGGAACCCATATTACTTTTCATTTTCTAGTGATTTAATTTTTAAAGGATTGAATGAGCAAGGCCAAGGCTGTCACCGCTACTACGCAAACTGCGCAAACCATCAGTAATTTCGCCCATTTTGAGTTAATTCTCATGTGCCAAAATTACCTGCGGTGCAGGCAGGGCAAGGTGAGTTATGTCACTCAACCGCTTGATTTTACAACGTGAACATGAGTAATGAACTCAGCCCCGGAGCTTGAATGTCCAAGTGATGTAGATATGGGCAACGATTTCACCACTGGTATTCCGACCAGTGCCGAGCATGGTGAGGGTCTGTGGTTGGCGGGTGCTGACGGCTGTGGCGACCGTTTCAAAAACCTTGGCACCGTCCTCGCAGGTGAAGGTGGTGACTGTGTTGGCCTTTTTTACAAACTCGGCACGCTGCTCCAAAACCAGCATGGAAACATTGCCGCCGGACATCCGGGCAAGGTTGGCCATGACGCCCGTGGACAGTTCGCCAGCGCCCGCCAATGCTGCAAAATAAATGGATTGGAAAGGGTTTCTGGTTCGCCAATTGTAAGGGATGGAAATTTCCGTTGATTCAACGGAGGCCCATTTTACCCGAAAGCCCCACCACAGTGCCGATGGCAAGTTCTTGAAGAAATAAAGCCGGAGTTTCCAAAGTGATTGGATGTCCTTAAGGTATTTTGAAGCGGCTGGCGACAGTTGTTCCATTTGAAAAATATTCCTTTTGAAGCTAAGTTTGGCAAATATAGCGAGTCAAACTCCCCCGCTTTGGTAGTTTTGTGAAAAATTCAATTTCATTTTCCCAACGTGAATTCAACATTTGCCAATCTCCCCAAAATTGAACTCCATCTCCACCTCGACTGCTCGCTGAGTTTTGCGGTAGTGCATCAAATTGACCCCAGCATCAGTTTTGAAACTTATCGTAATTCCTTTGTCGCACCTCCAAAATGCACCGACCTATCCGACTACCTCAGCCGAGCCGTCAAAGGTTTTGAGTTGATGCAAACAAAGGAGCAACTTCGGCTCGTTACCCTCGATTTGTTTCAGCAATTACAGGCGGACCAAGTGATTTATGCCGAAATCCGCTTTGCCCCGCTGTTGCATGTGCAGCAGGGGTTGACGCCCACGGAAGTTGTTCAAACAGTGAACGATGCGGCCACCATTGGCATGAAGGCAACGGGCGTGGAAGCTGGCATCATCCTTTGCACCCTGCGGCATTTTGATGAAAAACAGAGCCTGGAAACGGTGCAGTTGGTGAAGCAATTTCAAGGCTCCAACGTCGTCGGCTTCGACATAGCGGCCGATGAAGCAGGCTTTCCGATTGACCAGCACGTGAAGGCATTTTCGTACGCCAAAGAAAAAGGCCTGAACGTTATCGCACACGCCGGAGAGGCCAAAGGTGCCGACAGCGTTTGGGAAACCCTCCAACATTTTCACCCAAAAAGAATCGGCCACGGCATACGCAGCGTGGAAGACTCGAAACTGATGGAGCACCTGAAAACCGCCAATATCCACCTCGAAGTTTGCCCCACCAGCAATGTCCAAACCAACGTGGTGGACAAAATGGAAAACCATCCTGCCGACCAGATTTACCGCAGCGGCGTTTCGATGAGCGTGAACACGGACGCCCGCACCATCTCAGACACGACCCTGGCCAAGGAGTACCAGATTTTACAACACCATTTCGATTGGGGAAAAGCGCATTTTTTGCGCTGCAATTTGGAGGCGATAAATCATGCGTTTATTTCGGAGGAAAAGAAGGCAGTTTTACGGGAAAAAATATTGGAGGCTTATCAATAAACCTAATCCTGTTGTGCTATCTAAATCACGGAACACGCCGCTTTTGTCATGGCCGCAGGCCACCTGCAACGTAATGAGGGCCATCTAATGTGATAACAAATGGACGTCGCAGGTGGCCTCCGGCCATGACAAAAGCGGCGTACACTAGGGCCTTATAAAGGTAGTTTCACTCCAGTTCCACCAACAACGGAACATCTGTCACCGTCAGCACCAAATCCCCATCCTGAAGCTTTGTCTTCGCTTGCAGTTCGTCCTTTCGACCTGCCGCCCCATCCAATAGCCATGCGGCTTTTGCCCTTCGTTTCCCAACTTTCACCATCGCAGCACGATTACCGGGAGCATCGCTGTCCACTGGCCGCCAGGCGATCAAATGCGTCACCTTCCCATCCGCATTGCCGAGCAGATAGACCCAGGCCGTTTCATCTTCCCGCAACACCGAGTGGAAGTACTTGGTACCCACCAACGACACCAGTGATTGCAAGGCGAGGAAGGTTTTTTTCTTCGCAAAACCGGTGTTCACCGACCCCAACAACCCGCTCCGGGTGTAAAGCGACGAGCCCGATTTGTCATTCGCATGGAAAAACCACGTCGCCCGGTCAATGCCAAGCCGGGCGGCGATGAGTGCCCCCCGCACAGCGTAATTGGCGGCGGCTTGCTCGCTCACGCATTCTTCGTGGGTGCAGTCCTCCCCTGCCCCGTCGCTGTCCCAGCCCCATTCCGAGAGGTAGATTTTCTTGCCGGGTATGTTCTGGTTGCGCCAGCGGATGGCGTTCAGCATCTCCCAAAAAGTCGAATTGGCATGCTCCGGTTGCACGGCTTTTCGGGTTCCTTTTGCACCTGTAATGTAGCTGTAGCAATGGATGTTGATGCCATCGAGCAGCTTGGCGGCTTGCTCCGTGATGCGGTCGCCGATGTAATTTTTCCATTGGCCATACTTTTCCGCAAGCGGGTCAACGGCTTGCAGGGCGCAGGGGAACACCTCCACCGTCGGGTCGCCCGCCCTTGCACCTTCGGCCATGCCGAGCAGGATTTCCCGGTAAACATCGGCAGGGTAATGCCACGGCTCATTGCCTGCCTCGATGGAGCAGATGAAGCCGTTGCCTTTTTTTGTTCCAAAATGCCGGGTGAAAGCCTCGGCATACCGCCGCCCTTCTTCCCTTGGGTTTTTCCAGTCCTCCGGTTTGAATTTGTAAAACTGGATGCTCGCCTGCACGTTCATGCCAGCACCCTCGTGCCAAGCCTTGTATTCCCGGTCCCAGTTGAGCCATTCAGTGGCGGGGGTTCCTCCTCCTGCCGCCATTTTATCGAAGTCAATGGGGTCGCTGGGCGATTTCAAATCCCAGCTTAGGTCATGGTAATTTCGGAGATGGGAAGCCACAGGCTTGAAGCGGTAAGGGCCACCGTCGGGTGCGAGCTGGTCGGAATACTGGTCTGTTCCGAAGCTCCAGTAGCCATTTACACCGAGCATTTCTCGGATGGTCGTGTGCCCCTCGACGGGCGCTGGCATTTGGCCATACGGCCCAAAACGGTCGTAAGCCTTCACTTCCCAGATGTATGCTTTGTTCCAGTCTTTCCTCACGAGTTGGTGCTCCAGCCGGAGGTAGCGGGCAAGTATTTCCTTCGGTAAATTGGTGACAACGGCTTGCAGCGCAGTGGGGTCGAGTTCGGCGATTTTTTGCCAATCCTTCCCATCCGTGCTCAGGTAAAGTTGCGTAGCTATGGCCGTACCTGCCTCCCCCGCCCAGTGCCGAGAGTGGATTTGCCCGACTGGCCGCAGCTGCCCGAAGTCAATGGTCACGTTTTCCGTAGTGCCATCTGTCTTGCCCGGCACTACCCCACCCGACTGCCAGTGCGTGTTTTGGTCGCCATCGAGTACCTTCCAGGCATCGGTTGGGTTGGAGGTGGCGGTGACGGTAGCCCTTTCTGTCCAGGAGGGGATGTAGCCGGCATTTGGATTCCAAGCTGGCGATTGAAAGTTCTTCCAAGCGGCGCCAGAACCAAGGATAACAGCTAGCAAAAGGGTTGGAAGCAGTTGGGTTGGTTGTTTCAAGCTCATTTTTATTTTGGTGAAAATAGGACTAAAAACCAAGTCAGAGCAGCCCTTTATCCATCATTATTTTTGTTTTCAAAATGGCCACTTGCGCCAAGCCATCGGTGATTTCGCCTCGCAAAATCATCTCCACTGCCTCGTCCAAATGCACCCGCCGGACTTCAAGCTGCTCGGTATCTTCTGGTTCGGCTTCGCCAAAGCTCAAATCTTTTGCTACGAAAATAATCCCCCGTTCATCCGTCACGGAATTGGATGTATGTATTTCGCCGATTTCCAGCCAAGTTTTTGCAGTGATGCCAGTCTCTTCCTGCAGTTCCCGCTGCGCTGAAAGGAGTGGCTCAACGTCCAATTTTCCACCACCTTCCGGCACTTCCCAACTGTATGTTTCAAGGGTGTAGCGGTATTGCCCGACCAGCCAAGTGTAGCCCTTATCATCCAGCGGCACGATGGCAATAGCCAAGTTCTTGAAATGAACGACGCCATAAATACCGGGATTTCCGTTCGGATTCAGCACCTCTCGATGCGTTATTTGAATCCAAGGATTGTCGTAAACGATGTTGGTGTCGAGGGTCTGCCAAGGGTTTTTCATTAGTTGAGGATTTAAGAAAATGAGGCGACAAAAATCAGACCTTGGTAAGCAGAAAGCAATTTTTTCACAAAAAAGAAAACGCCGAAGTGCGGACACCTCGGCGTTTTGAATTTATCTTAACCTAACAGGTCAATAACTAACCTATTATTTTACAATTTTCTGTTGGTAAACCCGGTCGCCGGATTTTACCCTCAAGATATAAATACCATCACCTAAATTGCTGATATTCAATTTGTTGATGCCAGATTTATCGGTCATCATCAATTTGCCATCCACGGATTTCACTTCTATAAAATCTGCTTGAGCGCCATTTGGCAAGGTGAAATAAACCAGGTCTTTGGCTGGGTTTGGGTAAACGGCCAAACCCGGTTCCGCCTGTTCGTTGCTGTTTTCCACCAACAAATCCACCACTTCGATGGGTTTGCGAAGCGAAATCAATTCCTCATTTTCACGGATGGCTTTCACGTCCGTGATTTCAATGGCCACGCTTTCCTTGCCAGCGATATTGTCAATTACACCAATGATGCCCGCAATCTGGCCGTAACCGGAAACATTGTTTTGGTCGGTGCGAACCAACGCCACTTTAACCTCGCCCAAATCCGCCAAAGTACGGTCGAAACTGAGCAAGTTCACGCCCTGCACGCCAAGCCAGCTTGGGTCATAAGCCAAGTCAATACTGGATGGTTTGATGATTTCTGGGTCAAATTTCAGGGTGAATGCGATGCCGTAAACATTTTCCAAGGAGGCATCCACTGTGCCCAACATGATTGGAGCAGTGAAAGTCATGCCCGGTTGGAGCGCACTTGCTCCTGGTAGGTCAACATACAGCCGTGGGTCTGCTTCATTTCCTTCGGCAAAAGCCACAGGTTGTTGCTCGCCATGCACAGCACCATAATTGAGAATAATTGCAGCAATGTCCACGGAATTTATGACTCCATCCCCGCTACAGTCTGCATTTTTATAATTTACACCATCGCTGAACAAACCCGGCCAATTTGCAGACTCCAAACCTACCCATTCGATGCCCTGCACAGAACGGTGTGGTCCCTCTGTACCATAGGCTAGGCCAAGGTTTAGCACATCAAAATTATTGCAGATATTATCACGGTTGCTATCACCAGGATATACCAAGCCGTCACAATTAGGAGCTTCATAAGTGATTGACATACAGCAATTTGGATGGTCGTTGATGCAAATCGTCAGCGTTTGAAGCGGTTCATTGTTGGCAAAAAGGTGCGACAATGTAATAGGGATATGCGTCAACGGGAAGTACCCAACGAAGTCGCCATTGTGGTAAACGTCGTAGAAATTGTTGCCGGGGAAATCTGTTTGAAACCAGACCCATAGATTGTACGAATCATCGGGGTTGCAGGCACTTGGGTCAACGATGAGGTCATGCACGAGGCAATCACCAGTGCCGTTGCACTCGATGGTTCCGATGCTGATGTCGTCCTTGCAGTTTTCATTGTGAATGTCCACCGCCACGAACTGGTAAGGCGTAGTACCATTGCCAACCAGCGGACCAATTTCAACGGGCAAATTGGCGTAGCTGTATGTTCCGTAGGTGATGCCATTCCCTTTTATCTTGAAATAGTCGCTGGTGTTCTCGTGCTGCAAATTCAAGGTAACGTAAAAAGTGCCGTTCGGCAAACAGGGATGAACATCCGCTACAAGGTCGAAAATATGGCAGTCACCGCCGCCGCCGTTGCAATTTGGAACTTGAACCACTGCAAAAGAATGGCAGTTAGGGTGATTTATATCGGCTACGCCAAATTCCAATTGTTGGTTGTTGGAAGTCAGTGGACCGATGGTCACTGGCAGGTCAGCATAGCTGAAATAGCCATAAACATTGCCATTTCCGTAAATCTTAAAGCCATCGCCGCCCGTGTTTTCATACTGGAAATTAATGGTGACGAAGAACTGGCCATCGCCGTTGCAGTCCGAAACCTCAGCGGTCAAATCGTAAATATGGCAATCACCACCGCCGCCACAATTCACTGGGCCAAAGACGTAAACACCTTTGCAGGTTTCATTTTCAACGTCCCGAACCACGATTTCATATACAACACCGGGTGCGAGAGGGCCGATGGTATAAAACGGTTCGCCGTAGGCAAACGGGCCAAACCACTGGGTTCCTGCACGGATTTTAAAACCTTGGCTGCCAGTATTTTCATGGTTAAATTCCACATCGAGCATGAAATGCCCGTTTTCGCACGGGTGTGCTTCCGCAAAAACGTCCCAAATATGGCAGCTGTTTGGTGGGGTGCAATTAGGAGCAGTGATGGTCTTGTGGGCGCAGCAGTCCGGCACATCGTTGATGCAGACGTTGATGGTTGGTGTTGCAAGGCCGTTGTCGTTGAAATTGGGGATGGTAACGGGAAGGCTGGAAAGTGGGTAAGTCCCAATTGTTTGCCCCTCAAAAATGACATTGAAAAAGTTGTTGCCGGGGTTGACGTAGTTGAAATTGATGGTGATTGGGTAGTTGCCGTCGTTGTTGCAATCGCCAGGCACCACGCTCAAATCGTTGATGTCGCAAGCACTGACGGGGACACAGTTCGGCGAAGCAAATTCGTCAATGGCGCAGCAGTCTGGCGCATCGTTGAGGCAAACCTGGATGACTTGGCTCGGCTCGCCGTTGTCGTTGAAATGAGGCAGCGTGATTGGCAAATTGGCCAAAGCGAAATTGCCCAAATTTTGCCCTTCGTAAACCACATGGAAATTTCCATTTACTGGGTTGGCGTAGTTGAAATTCAGCGTCAGCGAGTAAGTTCCATCAGGGTTGCAGTCACCAGGAGTAGCTACAAAATCGGTCACAGAGCAAGTGCCACCAGCGCATGAAATTGGGCCGACCATGTCAAAATCGTGACAGTCAGGATGCTGATTGTCGGTGGCCACAAACTCGTATTCACTGGTTCCATTTCCTGGAAATGGGCCAAGCATGACAGGCAATGCCGAATAGGCGTAATTGCCGTAGTTATTCCCGTTGCCATGGAGGTTGAATCCCTCGTTTCCGTTGCCGGTGAACTGAAAATTAATGGTGACGAAAAATTCGCCATTCATGCAGTCACCATATGTAGCTACGAGGTCGTAGATGCTGCACTGCGCTTGGGTTTGCACTGCACCGAAGCAACCAAAAACCAAGAAAAAGATGGAATAAATGATGTTTTTCATGCTTGACATTATTTGATGGTACAAATGTGCGGCAGCGATTGCTTAGGAGGAAATACTTTTTTAGGTTATTTTTGGATTTTTTATGGAAATTTTAAGACTCAAATTATTTTCAAATTGCTTATTATCAATGTTTTATCAATAAATAGTCCCCTTTTATTTTTGGATTTTATTCTAAAATTATTTTAGAAAATCATGAAAAACAACCCTTTAATTGCTCAATTGACGACACTTTCCCGCAAGGAAATGACCCGATTCGCTGAGTTTGCCGCCTCGCCCTACTTCAACAAGCACAGGCAAGTCCTAGGCTTGGCGAGCTATTTAAGCGAAATCTACCCCGATTTTTCGGAGCGGCGCTGCAATCGGGAAACTATTTTCAAGCGGCTTTCCCCCGAACTGCCGCACCAACAGGCCCAATTGGCCATTATTTTCACTTACACCCTGCGGCTTTTTGAGCAGTTTTTGATTGTTGAAAGCTTGTCGGAAGATGGACGACTGGAGGATAAAACACTGTATTTCAGTCAATTGCGCAAGCGAAACCTAACGAATCTGCTTAAAACGGATTGGGAGGCAAGTGGCGGAAAGCGATTGTTCGAGGTAGGCGACCAAGCCAGCAAAACCGTCACTTTTTACGAAAAGAAAATACGCATCGCCGCCGAACAGGACGCCATCAGCTTGCGGCTTGGCCGCACCGAGACGCATTTTTTGGAGGAAAAACAGGGTCATTTGGATGCTTTTTACCTGATGGAATCACTGCGTGATGCCTGCGAACGGACCCAACGCTATCGTCTATTGAAGACACTTCCCCCAGCATTTTCTTTTTTGGAAAAAATGCTGGAAACATTGGGCGAACTACCTGACCAAAATTACCAAAACCCTGCCGTAAAAGTCTATCACCAACTTTATAAGTTATTGAAAGGCAATGCTTTGCAACTTTATCCAATTTGCAAGGCGACCATTCAGGAAAACGAAGCCTACTTTGACCGGGAGGAGCTGCAAAACCTCTACAATTACCTTCAAAATTTCTGCATCCAGCAAATCAACAATGGCCATGAGCAATTTTTAGCGGAGGTTTTCAAGCTGTACCAACTCCAACTTGACCGCCAGTTGCTGGTGGTGGACGGCGTGCTACCAGAGTGGCATTTCAAGAACATCGTGACCACAGGCTTGCGGCTCGATGAGCGTAACTGGGTGCGTGATTTTATCGAAAAATACCGCACGAAATTGGCCGATTCCGTCGCTGAAAACGCCTACAGTTACAACTTAGCCGTTTGGTTTTACCATGTTGGGAAACCGAATGAAGTG
>JBGSWN010000173.1:0-39449 GCA_041752395.1 Saprospiraceae bacterium
GGCTTTAAATCGTATTTCCCGCTGGCGTTGCTGAGGAATAGACTCGTCTCCAAATGATTGACCGTCAAGTGTTTAGCGCTTGAAAGTTCCTGTTTTGAGAATAAATCATTTATGGTCGTGGTGGAATAACTCTTAAAGTCCGTGAAGCGTTTTTTGAAAGAAACCAACTGTTGCAGCAACTCGTCACGGGTAAGGTAAGGATAGGATTTGCCTTGCACATACGTGCAAAGAATGGGGTCCACCGACTCGTTTTTGTCGAAATCGGCGAAGTACATTTCGGAAGGCTGGGCGTCCGATGCTTTAATTTGGGTGTTCGTCCCCATATTCCCAATGATGAAATCAGGATGGCCATCTTTGTTTAAGTCAGCCACTTCAATTCTGTTCCAAAAGCCACTATATGTTTTGCCAAAATAGTTGGTAGTTTCATTGATTAACTTCCCATTATTATTGATAAAAACCGTCACGGGCATCCATTCACCCACCACAATTAAATCGGGCTTTTTATCTTGGTTTAAATCCGCCCATACTGCATCGCATATCATCCCATAATTTGCCAAATCGGGTGCGACGGCGCTGGTTTGGTCAGTGAATTTTCCCGTGCCATCATTTACCAAAATATAGCTGGCCGGAGCTTCGGGATACCTGCCCGGCACCACTCGCCCGCCCACGAAAAGGTCTGGATGGCCATCACCATTGAAGTCGGCGGCAGCAGCGCAGCCTTTGCTGGCCAACATCTTGGGTAGTGCATCGGACTTTTTGGTGAAATTGCCCTTGCCATCGTTGAGGTAGAGGCGGTCCTGCAGCAGCGGGTCGTCGGGCTGAAACTGGTGGTAACCACCGCTGGCCACATAAATGTCGAGGTGGCCGTCACCATTGACATCGAAGAGCACGGCGTCAGCGTCCTCGCACATTTTGTCCTGTTCAAAAGCGGGTGTTTTCGCCTGATTGAAACTGCCATTTTTACCCTGAAAATACACGACTGCTGCCTGCCCTGCTGCTCCACCGATGAAAATATCGTCCAGTTTGTCACCGTTCAAATCGCCCTTGACCATGCAGGGGCCATTGGTGGAAAGCTGGCTGGGCAGGAGCTTCTGGCGGTCGAAGTCACGAGCGGCAAGCGGTGGGTTTGTGTATGCGATTGGGGATTTTATAGGTAAAAATATGGGGTTGATTTTGGGCATTTTTTGCTTCGCAATATTTGCGTTTTTTTCCTCCAAAATCAGGGTCGTATTAATAGCTATATCTTTCTGTATTTCCAGTTTCCCCGTCGGCCATTGAATGATTAATGAGTCAATTTTGGCGGCAGCCCCAATCCCAATATGCAGCACCGTGGACACCGCTGAAAGGTAGCCCCTGGCTGGATATTGCTCCGCAATGAATTGTTTTTCACCGCTGTAAACACTGACCTTTGCACCGATTCCCTGCGTATTCATGCCTTCGCCAGCGAGCTTTATTTGCAGGTAATTTCCGTCCTTTTTACCCACAATATTTTCATAAATAAAAGCAGGTTTATTGATATTATTGACGATTAAATCAAGGTCGCCGTCATTGTCCAAATCAGCGTAGGCAGCACCGTTGCTGTTGGATAGCTGCTCCATTCCCCAAGATTTTGTGGCATTGGAAAAACGCAAATCCTCACTGCCTTTGAACATATAATTCACCACATTGGAGGCGGGCATTTTTGCGATAATATCCAGCACATCTTCCCGCACCAATCGCCCTTTTTCCTTCACATATTCATCCATGTAATTGATAAAATCGAGGTTGGTATAGTCCCGGTTATAGCCATTGGTGATGTATAGATCACGCCAACCGTCGTTATCATAGTCCGCTGCCAGCGCCGACCAGCTCCAATCCGTATTGGAAATGCCAGCGTATTGGCCAATTTCACTGAATGTTACCCCCCCTGCCCCCCCTGGGAGGGTGGTAGTACCATTGTTCAAATGCAGCATATTCCGCATATACTGGTAATAAAACCCACTACGGATATTGAGGTCAAACTTGCCGTAATTGTCTGGTGCAAGCAGCAGTTTTTGGCGGGCATTGTCCTCCGGCAACATGTCAAGGGTGATGAGGTCGGTCAGGCCATCGTTGTTGAGGTCAGCAGCATCGTTGCCCATGCTGAACTGGCTGGTATGGCCGATGGATTCGGAGAGTTTATTGGAAAAAGAGCCATTTTGGTTGTTGATGTACAGGTAATCGGGGACTTGGTAGTCGTTGGAAACATAAAAATCTGGCCAGCCGTCATTGTTGAAATCGCTGATGCCGAGGCCCAGGCCGTAGGATAGCTCGGAGCTGCTAATGCCAGCCTTCGTCGTTACATCCTGGAAGTGTCCATTATCCTGCCGATACAACCTAATTCCTCTCATAGGGTCGTCGGTTTTTAGCTTTTCGATGGTCTGTGCCTCGTTGAGGATGGGCAGGTTTTTGGGATTGTGGTTGAGCAGTATCATATCCAAATCGCCATCCCGGTCATAATCGAAAAAATAGGATTGGTTGCTAAAAGCGGGGCTGTCAAGGCCATACTCAGCAGCTTTTTCCTGAAAGGTTGCACCCCTTGCCCCAGCCGAGGTGGTATTGATGAACAATTGGTTTTTCCTTTTTTCCTCCGGTAAAGCCCCGGAATAGCAGAGGTAAATATCAAGCTTGCCATCACCGTTTATATCTACCACATTTACCCCAGTCTTCCAAGGTCCGGGGCGGCCTCCTGCACCGGAGGCTCCTGTCACGTCCCTGAATTTTAGTCCACTACCCTCGTTGATGTAGAGCTTGTTGTCGCCCATATTCGACGTGAAGTAGAGGTCTTGAAAGCCGTCGTTGTTAAAATCCCCTACTGCTACGCCGCCGCCGTTATAGAAGTATTCGTATAGGAGTATATTGGTATTCGGGCCTTCTTCGAGGGTGTTCTGGAAGGTGACGTTGGTTTTTTCCGAAGGCAATAATTGAAAAATGGCAGTGGAGGGTTCAGCTTGAAAATCCGTTTTGGCGGGTTCTCCTTCTTTTTGGCTACAAGCAACTATTGCGCAAAGCGCAAAGATGAAAATGCCTGCAAACCCCAATTTTAAGTTCGTCGTCATAGTTTGTTTAAAGTAAAAATCTTCGTGCGACAAGATAGCGTTTTCTGGTTTTGCGCTAGTAAAAGCCCAAAAATAACACTCCCCCAACTCCTGATAAAGGGGTTGAGGGAGTGACTTGAAGCTGGAGGTTAGAAATTATGAAATTGAGTCTCAATCAATAATTTCATCAAATCCATTTCCTATCAATAGCCAGGATTCTGCACCAACTTAGCGTTCCGGTTTATCTCGTCCCTGCTGATCGGGCGGAAGTACATCTTGTCGTTCCACGTACGGGTCTCGTTCTCGGTGTTGTCATACACCGTGTAGGTGTAGTTATACACTGATTTGTCGTAACGGTAAGGCACATGAGGCGTTGCGCCTGGCTTAAGGGTAGCGGTTACGTTGATGGCTTTAATGCCACGGCCCAGTTCACTGCCTATCATCCAGCGGCGGCCATCATGATAGCGGTGCTCCTCGTAGGCCAACTCGACACGGCGCTCGTTCATCAGGCGCTCCATGAGTGCGTCACCTGAGTCATTGACGGCAGGCATGCCAGCACGAAAGCGGATTTTATTGAGCCAATCCCTTGCTGGGCCTTCTTGGCCAAGCTCGATGGAAGCCTCAACATATATCAGCACCATTTCCGTGTAGCGGATGAATGGCCAAGGAATCGTCTGTGCATTGGACTGGTTGTCTGGCAAACCAGGGTCGGCATCAATGAATTTGCGGGTGTAGTAGTGGGTACGGGTTCCGTTCCAGTCTTCGATGGAAGACTTGCGGGTATCAATACCATTGATGAGGCCGCCGTTGCCATCGTCGTAGTAGCCAGTCTGTATCTGGTCTACAGGGTCGAGGGCCGCCACATCGGATGGACGAGGCTTCCAAGGTGCGCCATCATAAAGAACAGTGCCGTAAAAACGTGGATCACGGTTGGCGTATGGGTCGGCTTTGTGAGCTGGGTTATTCCAGTCAAACTTTGAGCCGTCCATCATTTCGTAGTCGTCCACGAGTTGCTGGATAGGCGTGTTGCCTGCCCAGTTGTGGTAACCGTTCGGGCCGTTGTTGATGCCGTAGTGGATACCGCCAAGTGGCCAGTTGTCTTCTTGCGTAAACTGTGCCGTATGGGTACGCTGGAAAATCAACTCCGTAGCGGCAGCGGCATCACCGATTGCACTCTGACCACCCATTGCAATGGAGACGTAATTGTTCTTTCCTTCTTCAGCTGAAACTGGCCCAGAAAGGTCGAGCTTATAGCCAGCACCTTCATCAAGCGCCGCCTTGGCAGCATCTTGTGCAGCCTTCCAACGAGCAGCACGGTCGCCACCAGTGTAGGCTACCAATGCTATATCGCTAAAGCCGCTCAAAGTAGATGATTGGGCTTGTGCCGTTGATGCATCGTGAAGGTCGCTTGCAGCATATACCAACTGACGGGCCTTGAGTGCCATGGCGCTCAATTTGGATGCACGTCCATTGATAGCGGACTTTCCGTCCAACAAGCTGATGGCCCTATCAAGGTCGGCCACGATGAAGTTCACACACTCCTCGTAAGTGTTGCGGGTTACCGAGTAATCCTCTTTGAGGCCATAGGCCTTATCAATGAGTGGCACACCACCATAGAAACGTACGAGTTGGTGGTAGTAGTAGGCACGCAGGAAGTATGCCTCGCCCAAGAGCCTGTCACGAAGTTCTGTGTCGGTGAACGTTGCTTTTGGCAGGTTCTCGATGGCGATGTTGGCTTGCCGGATGGCAAGGTACATGGTGCCCCACTCGTAGGTAGAGCTTTTCCAAGCGAGGGCACCTGGGCTTTCCGCACCTTCGGTGAAGGTGTTGATGTTTCGGCCAGAGTGGGTGAACATGGCCTCATCGGTGTAGGCAGCCAGTGCCTGCTCCTCAAAGCCACCGTAACCAAGGAAAGAATAGACGTTGAAAACAAAGGCTTGCGACAAAGGTCCATCAGCCCAGGTGGCATCGCTGGAGATTTTGTCGAGCGGCTTTGTGTTCAAAAAGTCGTCGTTGCACGAAAGCGGTAGCAGTACCACTACTGCGAGCGCTATCAGATAGATAAAATTTGATTTTTTCATAAACATTTTTTTTGATTAGAATGAAAGACTTACTCCAAAATTAATTACCCTTGACTGTGGGTAATAGGTTCCGGCCTGATTTTCGGACTCTGGGTCGAATACTCCGTGCTTGTCAAAAGTGAGCAAATTCAAAGCATTGAAATAGACCCTAAAATCCCTGACTTTGATTTTGTCACTCAACCCATTGCCAAAAGTATAACCAATCTCTAGGTTTTTTAACCTCACATAGTCCTTGCTAAACAAGAAGTGGGTGTTTTCACCATAAGGACCACCCGTGTAATAGGTATCTCCACGGCTTGCAAGGCGTGGGTATTCGCTACTTGGGTTGTCGATGCTCCAACGATTGTCATGGTCGTATTTCAGGTAGTTTCCGATGTCACCGGACTCTGTCTGAACCCTAAACAATGCACCAAGCGCACCTTGAAACAGCAAAGAGAAATCAAAATTTTTGTAATTGGCTGTAAATGTGCCGCCAAAGAAGAAGTTGGGCGTAGCATTTTTGTCCAAGCGGGTTTTGTCATCAGCGTCAATCTTGCCATCGCCATTGATGTCCTTGAACTTCATATCGCCAGGTAGCAATGTGCCATCTACTCCAATCACCGCATCATAATTGAGGTTATTGGCTTCGATATCAGCTTGGTTCAAGAATGCACCATCGGATTCATACACCAAATAAGCGCCAATGGGCTTGCCCTCCTGACGCTGGTATTCTGGTATGCCTGGTACTTCATCCATGAAGACGACCTTGTTCTTGGCATAGCCGCCATTGATGCCAGCGCTCCAACGGAAATCGGAACGTGCATTGCTGTTGTACAAAAAGTTGAATTCAAAACCAGAGTTGTCCACCTTACCTAAGTTGACCGGAGGAAGCAACGTGCTGATACCGGAGGAAGCAGGCGTCGAACCAGTTTCTTGAATCAAAATTTGTTCACGCCTGTTCTTGAAATACTCCAAGCTGAAGTCCAGCTTGCCGAAGAGGTTACCATCCAAGCCAAGGTTTATGTTCTTGGCACGCTCCCAAGTAAAGTTTTCGTTTGCCAATACGGTCTCTTGAAGGGTAGCTTCCACAACGTTGTTGATAGGATACTGTCCAACGCCGTAGGTTGACAAGAAAGCATACTCTTGAAGGTCAGGGATGCCATCCCCATTACTGTCAAAAGATACTTGGTCGTTGCCCATTTCACCATAGGAAGCCCTCAGCTTGAGGTAGTCCAGGCCATTCACGCTGAACCAGTCTTCCTGTGTAATGTTCCAGCCCAACAGGATGCCGGGGAAGAAGCCATAGCGCTGGTTTTCTGGGAAGATATAGGAACCGTCCTTGCGCCAAATGAACTCGGCCAAATATTTCTCCTTGTAGTTGTATTGCACCCGGCCATAGTAACCCAAACGGGCACGCTCGTAAGCGCTGCCGCCTGTTTCTTGGCCCACTGTGCCACCTGCGAACAACTGGTCAATGGCTGCCGAGATATAGTTCCTGCGGAAGGCACTGAAATTTGAGCCCTTAAACTCTTCCCTGGTCACACCAGTCATCAATCCAAAGTTATGTGATTCTCCAATTTTAAAATCATAGCTCAACAACGCCGTCATGTTGGTGTTCAACACATCCCTTTTGGCTTGCAGCAACCTTGGGTCGGTAAAGTTAGACCTAACGGAAGGCGAAAGTGCTGGGTCGCCATTTGCATCCAAGCTGTCCGGAATCAAGTAGTAGAGCATCCAAGGTGTCTGCCACCTTTTGAAGTCTTCGTTAGTCTTGTCAATTGCACCGTTTAGACTCAATTTCAAGCCCTTTATCCATGGGTTGGTGATGTCAATGCCACCGTTCATTTGAGTATAGTCCGTCGGCGAATCAATATAGCCAGTAGCATTGGTCGTGATGACGTAAGGGTTCTGTCCGTTCTCGATGTCAGGGCCGGGCTTGCCGTTTGGCCAAACCTCTGGGTCGGTTGGACGGCCACGCATCAGCATCCGAAAGATAGAACCAGCGCTCTCTGTGGGATAGTTACGATCTTCCCGACGCACCATCACACCGAGGTTAGCCCGCACGTAGGGGCTGATTTTTGCATCAATATTCGTCCTGAAATTGTACTGCTTGTAGTTGGTAGCCGAGTTTTTGTAGATAGCATCCTGAAAAACATAACCCAAAGAGGAGAAATAGGTCAGGTTTTCGGAACCGCCGCTCATTTCGAGGTTGTGGCGCTGCTGAGGCGTCCACGTCCTGAACGCATCGCCGAACCAGTCGGTGTCGGGGTAGCGCCAAGGGTCAGAACCATCGGCATGCTTGGCCACTGCCTCTGGGCTGAACACGGAGTTGACGGTGACGCCGCTGCTTGGCGATACAAAAGAGCCCGATGTCTTCAGGGCTTGGTTTGCAGCGGACCATTCGTTCTCAGGCACGGTACGGTAGATGGCCAATTCGTTCCTGATATTGGCATATTCTACTGCACTTGACATTCCTGGCACCCGAGTAGGCTGCGCAAAACCTTGGTTGAAGCTGTAGCCGATGACCGGTTTGCCCGAATAGCCCCGCTTGGTGGTCACGAGAATAGCCCCGTTGGCTGCACGTGAGCCGTAGATGGCCGCCGAGGCATCCTTCAGTACGGAAATGGATTCGACATCCTGCGGGTTCAAGCGGCCAAAGCCACCGTCCCTGTCGGGAATGCCGTCAATGACGATGAGCGGACTGCTGTTGCCCAAGGTGTTGGTTCCCCGGATGGAGACCCTCGCCCCGTCGGCACCTGGCTCGCCGCTGGTCTGAATCACCGTCAGGCCTGGCAGGCGCCCGGCTAGCGAGTTGGACATGTCTACAGCAGGAGAGCGCACAATCTCTTTACCCTTCAAGGAGGCGACCGCACCCGTCACGGTGACTTTCTTCTGTGAGCCATAGCCCACGACGACGACCTCGCTCAGGTCGGCTCCTTCCTTTAAGGTAACGCTGATGGCTGCGCTGCTACCAACCGTAACCTCTTGATTACTGAATCCGGTGAAAGAAAAAACGAGCACGTCGCCTTGGCTGGCTTGCAATTCATAACTACCGTCAACATCGGTAATCGTGCCTCGGGTCGTGTTTTTGACCAAAACAGTAGCACCAATTAAGGGCTCTGAGCTTTCGTCCAAAACATTACCCCTGATTGTCATTTGGCCCACAGCATCCAGCGATAGCAGGATGCCAAATAAGGCCATGCAAAAGGTGGAAAATCTAGTCATAGTACAAAGTGGTTATCAAGTTTTGTTATAAAAAAATTACGCTTCAATTCATTTGAAGAAATAGGCTGGATAAGAAATAGACACGGTTTAATGAAAATATTCGATGGGAGGTTTTCTGGAAAGAATGGCCGAAAAAGACCTTTTTAACAAACATCGCTATTGTTCTTTGAAATGGGCTGTAAATAAAATGTCAGTTCTACATTTAACCAAATCTTTTGCAAAAATTTTTCAAAAATACTACTCCTGGATATTTTCTGATTGGCCGTTAGCGGTATTTGGCTAAAGCATTTTAGGTATCAAGGGCTGTGCGTTCTTGGTGATTTTTATGCGAAAGCGAGAATTTTACATTAAAATGTCCAGCTTCTCCAAAAAATTACCGTCTCTTTGTGTTCCCGCACAGTTAACAGAAAAAAAAAGTCACAAAAGCGGGTGTAAAAAAAATAATTATGCTGCGATACAACGCCGATATCCGTTCCGTTTTTTTCATGCTCCTCACCACGGTCCTTTTCGTTTATCTTTGGATAAACGGCAGTGAGTTGAGCACAGCGGCATTTGTCCCGCTCTACATCCTTCAATTGTACATGGCCGTCGTGGTTGCCGTGTTGGTTCACAACCACCAGCACCTGCCCATGTGGAAGAACAAATGGATGAACATCCTCACCGACAACTGGCTGACGATGTTCTATGGCTTTCCGGTTTTTGGCTGGATACCCACCCACAACTCCAACCACCACGTTCACGTCAACAAGGAGGAAGACTATACCCGCACCTATCAGGTGACGGAAAAAAACAACCTGCTCACCCTTATCACCTATCCGTCGCTCAGCGGCATAAAGCAGCAGAAGGCCATTTTCCAGTACATGGTTTCGCTCAGGAAGGAGAACAGTCGGAAGTTTTGGTTCCACATGCTGCAAGTGTTCAGCATGGTTGGCATCCTCGTGGTTGCCCTGTTGATTGACTGGCGCAAGGCCATCTGGTACGTCGTCATCCCACAGCAGGTTTCCCTGTTCAGCGTACTGATTTTCAACTACGTACAGCATATCCACACCGATGAGGAGTCGCCCATCAATCACTCCCGCAACTTCACGGGTTGGGGCTTGAACTTCACTTTGCCAAACAACGGCTACCACACGGCGCACCACATGTCGCCCGGTATCCACTGGAGCAAATTGGCGGAGAAGCACAAGGAAATCGAAAGCCAAATTGACCCACGGCTCAATGAGAAGAGCTTCCTGTGGTTCATTTTCAAAACGTATTTCTTGGGGCCAATTATTCCTGCTTGCCGTACCCAAAACATGCGCTTTGAGCGGATGGGGAAGGTGGCGAAAGCGGCTTAATGCCACAAATTTCAGGGTTAAATTCTTACAAGCGCCCCCCGATAGCATTTTGTTATCGGGGGGCGCTTTTGATTTAATGCGAACGCTATATTTGCCATTGAACAAAAACTATGGGAAAATGGAACTCCAACTCATCCAACAGAAAATCTATGAGATAAGAGGTCAAAAAGTCATGCTGGACGCTGACTTGGCGGAGATGTATGGCATTGAAACCAAAGTCTTGAAACAAGCGGTCAAAAGGAATAACCAACGTTTTCCACCTGATTTCATGCTTGAATTGACCAAGAAGGAATTTGAAAGTTTGAGGTCACAAATTGTGACCTCAAAGCGGGGAGGCGCAAGATACCTGCCTTACGTCTTCACCGAACAAGGCGTCGCCATGCTCTCCTCTGTCCTCAACAGCGAAAAGGCCATCGCCGTCAACATCGCTATAATGAGGGCCTTCGTCGCCATCCGACGCTACGCACTCACCTACACCGAACTTGCCCTGCGCCTCGACGAACTCGAAATCCGCTACGAAGACGTGGAGCAAGCCCTCACCCTACTCATGCGGGAGCGCAAAGACAAAAAAGAATGGGAAAAACGGAATCGCATCGGCTTCAAGAAATAAAGCCCAGCCACTCAAACTTTTCCCTTTTCAACGTGTCCTTTTCCTTTCTACTATCTTCGCTTTTCAAAAATAAACAACGACATGAAAATTTGCCGACTCACATTGCTGTTCCTCTTGGCCATCACCAGCCTCTTCGCACAGCGCCCTGAACGCCTCAATTCTTCCGAAATATACCAAGCCATCGAGAAGCTAAACGTACTCGGCTCGGCGCTCTACGTAGCCGCCCACCCCGACGATGAGAACACCCGCCTCATCGCTTGGCTCTCCAATGACCAGCAAATCAACACGGCATACCTTTCGCTTACCCGTGGCGATGGCGGCCAAAACCTCATTGGCACCCAAATCAGGGAGCAGCTTGGGGTCATCCGCACGCAGGAATTATTGGCAGCACGCCGTACGGATGGCGGCACGCAGATGTTCAGCCGTGCCAACGACTTTGGCTTTTCAAAGAACCCGGACGAAACGCTGAAATTGTGGAACCGGGACGAAGTGCTGGCCGATGTAGTCTGGGCGATCCGCAAATGGCAGCCGGATGTCATCGTCAACCGTTTTGACCACAACTCGGCGGGTAAAACGCATGGGCACCACACTTCTTCCGCCATCCTGAGCTACGAGGCGTTCGACCTTGCCGCCGACCCCAAAGTTTACCCAGAACAGCTGAAATATGTGCAGGTCTGGCAGCCCCGCCGCCTGTTTTTCAATACTTCATGGTGGTTTTATGGCAGTCAAGAGAAATTCGATGCTGCCGACAAATCCAAAATGGTGAGCGTGGACGCAGGTACTTACCTCCCACTGCGGGGCAAATCCATCGGTGAAATGGCTGCCGAAAGCCGTTCCATGCACAAGTCGCAGGGCTTTGGTTCGGTGGGCAGCCGTGGCGAGAACATGGAGTACCTCGATTTACTGAAAGGCGACATGCCCGAAAAACCCAACGACCTTTTTGCTGGCATCAATACCACTTGGATGAGGGTAGCTGGCGGTGCACCAATTGGTGATATTTTGAAAAAAACGCAGGCCAGCTACGACTTCAACAACCCCGGTGCCAGCGTGCCGATGCTGATGGATGCAATGAAAAAAATCGAAGCACTGCCCGATGGCTATTGGAAGAGGGCGAAGCTCACCGAAATAAAACGGGTCATCACCAACTGCCTCGGCCTTTTCGTGGAAGCTACCGCCAGCGATTTTTCCGCTACACCGGGTCAAGAAGTGAACTTGACGATGGAGGCCATCAACCGCAGCGGAAATTCTGTGGTGCTTCAATCGGTGCGCTACCAGCCCCTCGGCACTGATTCTACGCTGAATGCCACCTTGGCCAGCAATAAGGATTTTTCCTTCAAAAAGAAACTCAACCTGCCTGCCAATTTGCCCTTCACCAGCGCTTACTGGCTCGATGAAAACTATGAACTGGGCATGTACACCGTAAAAGAACAAGCCTTGCGTGGCTTGCCGGAAACACCGCATAATTTCAAAGTGGAATTTTCTTTTTTGATTGAAAATCAACCATTTATACTGGAGCGGGAGGTTGCTTACAAAAAGGACGACGACGTGAAAGGCGAGGTGTACCGCCCCTTCGAGGTGACGCCGCCTGTGTTCGTCAACATGGCCGATGAGGCGCTTTTGTTTGCTGACGCAAAGCCCCGCTCGGTAGGCGTTTTGGTAAAATCGGGCGCACCAGACCTCAGCGGGAAAGTCAGCCTTAACTGCCCCAAAGGCTGGCGGGCCGAGCCTGCTGCCATTGATTTTAACCTAAAACTAAAAGGCGAAGAGCAGCTCGTCACGTTTCAGGTATTTGCGCCAGCGGCAAATAGTGAAGGGAAAATTACGCCTGTGGCCACCGTGAACGGCCAGCGCTACGATAAGTCGCTGGTGAGCATTGAGTACGACCATATCCCCGCCCAGACGCTGTTGCTGCCAGCCGAGGTAAAAGTTGCTCGCACCGACCTCAAACGGGCGGGTGACCGCATCGCCTACATCATGGGCGCTGGCGACAAAGTGCCGGATGGCCTCCGCCAAGTCGGCTACACTGTTGACCTGCTCGAAGACCGGGACATCACTTTGGAGAACCTGAAAAAATATGATGCCGTAGTGATTGGCGTCCGCGCTTACAACACCGTGGAACGCCTCAAATTTCACCAACAAAAGCTCTTTGACTACGCCAAGCAGGGCGGAACGGTGGTGGTGCAGTACAATACGGCTGGAACGCTCATTCCCGATGCGGAGATTACACCTTATAAATTGAAAATCAGCCGTGACCGGACGACGGTGGAGGAAGCAGAGATGCGTTTTCTCGCCCCCGAACATGTTGTGATGAACTCGCCCAACAAAATAACGACAAAGGATTTTGACAGCTGGGTGCAGGAGCGGGGACTTTATTTCCCAAGCGAATGGGGCCCAGAATACACGCCCATCTTGAGCTGCAACGACCCTGGCGAACCTGCCCGGGATGGCAGCCTGTTGGTCGCAAAATACGGTGATGGCTGGTATGTTTACACAGGCTTGTCGTTCTTCCGGGAACTGCCTGCCGGGGTGCCTGGGGCTTATCGGCTGTTTGCAAACTTGGTGGGACTGGGGAAAGCCTCGAAATAAATATTGGTGGGCTTTGTGAAAAAGCCCGCCAACAACTTTTTTCCCTCAGCCCTTGACAAACGCTCCTTTTGCCTGTATCTTTGTCCCCGTTAGAAAGAAAGAATTATCCCTTAGTTTAAAAAAAATCTTGCAGCACTTCGCTGCATTCTGTTGTCCAATCTTAGAACGTATCCGAAACGAACTGTTTTAAACCATTTATTCGTTCACCACATACTTGAGGAAACCTACCGTTCTTCAAACACAGGATACTAGCATGTTAAAACTTTTATCTAAAACTGGAAGTGTTTCAGCAGTGGAGCCTTTCGTTGAAAAATTGGTTAACAGGTACAACCTAGACCCAAACAAACAGTGCAATATTCTTATCAGCCTCACCGAGGCCGTTACGAATGCCATTGTTCACGGCAACTGCGAGCAGGAGGCCAAAACCGTACAGGTGAGGTCTCGAAAAGAACGAAATTGCATCGCAGTCAGGGTCTCTGATGAAGGAAATGGGTTCGACTTCGAAAGCGTCCCTGACCCTACCCAACCTGAAAATCTTTGCAAATGCGGCGGCCGTGGCGTCTTTTTGATGCGCCAACTCTCCGACCACATCAGCTTCCATGACAACGGCAGCACCGTTGAAATGCGGTTCAAATTATAAGTATTGTTGAATTGTTATATTGCTGTATTGTTAGCATTCTTCGTCAACAATACAGCAATTCAACAATCAACTTTCGACCTACCAACTTTAAATGACGCAGCCGCCCTTTCCGCTTCCTTTTGAGGAAAATGAGTCCATCGAATTTTCCGCTGAAGAGATTGAGTTTGAACTCAAGGATGAAAAATCAACAAGTGATTGGCTGCAAAAAATAATTGAGCGAACGGGCTGTGTGCTCCGTTCGCTCAATTTTATTTTCTGCTCCGACGATTATCTCCACCGCCTGAACGTCAAGTACCTCGACCACGATACCTTGACCGACATCATCACTTTCCCCTACGCCGAGCCACCAATCATTGAGGGCGACATCTTCATCAGTA
The DNA here is from genome assembly GCA_041752395.1 of Saprospiraceae bacterium. Lineage (GTDB taxonomy): Bacteria > Bacteroidota > Bacteroidia > Chitinophagales > Saprospiraceae > UBA6168. The sequence goes on from JBGSWN010000173.1 coordinate 13,892, forward strand.
TTGATCGGGTGCGGGACAATGCCGACGACTTCAAAGTCACTTTCGAGCAGGAGCTGAACCGGGTGATGGCACATGGCGTACTGCACCTTTGTGGCTTCGGCGACAAGACGCCGGAGGAGGAGAGGGTTATGCGCCAAAAGGAGGACGAGGCCCTTCAATTGCTGGGGGAGATTTAATCGAAAAAGCCCAAGGTTGCTTACCCCGGGCTTTTCCAACATGCTTTCGTTCGCTAGTGAATCATCCTTTCAACTGCCGAATCTTCACGTTCCTGAACCAAACCCGGTCTCCACCGTGGTCTTGCAGCATGATGCGGCCGCTAGTCTTCTTCCCAAAATCGGGCATATCCTTGAACTTGCTGCCAGCGATGAGCTTTTTCCACGCATCGCCAGTCATATCCACTTCTACTGCTTTAGTCCCATTTAGCCATTGCTCGACTTTGCCGTTGCGGTTTATGAGGCGGGCTTCGTTCCATTGGCCAGCAGGTTTCACGGTCTCCTTACTGACGGACACGAGGTCGTACAGGTCGCCCGCACGGTGCTTTGGTATCTTGCCATCGGGGTGGCAGGTATTGTCAATGATCTGCATTTCTGGTCCAGTCTGCCAAGCCCAGTCATATTTGGGGTCTTCCGCCACGTTGTAAATCACGCCCGAATTGCCGCAGTCCGAAATTTTCCACTCCAAGCACAATTCATAATTTGCGTACTCGCCATCCGTCACGAGGTCGCCGTTGTCTTCTACCGCACCCAGCGCTTTGGGGTTGAGGGTGAGCGTTCCATCCTCTACCACCCATTTTTTTGCAGCAGTTTTTTGATTGAAGGAATGCCAGCCAACAGTCGTTTTACCATCGAACAATAGCTTCCAGCCACCTGCTTTCTCCGCTTCGGTGATCGTATTTGGGGCAAAATCCAGTGCCGTGGTATTCGCTTTTTTGAAAGCAAAAACAACCGGAAAAATTGCTGCGAATAATAAAATGCGGTACGTAAGTTTCATTTTTTAATGGATTGAATTTTTGTTTTGTAAATCTCGTGGCTAAGAGTACGTTTTGAAATCCAAAAGAGGATTTTTGAAAAATTGACAATCGGTTGAAGAATGGGAATTGGCCGAGTAATTTGTGGTTGTAAAATCGTCAATTACTATGGTCAAAGTCAAACTTCCTTTCAGGCGTCAGCGCTTCACCAGCCTGACCAATTCCCCGTGGCAAGTTATTAAGGATTTCGTTGCCACTGGCAGAAAAATTCGCCACAGCCTCCGCTCTATCCTTGACGCCATCTTTAAGCTGAACCGAACGGGCTGCCAGTGGCGCAACCTTGAAAGCCCGTTCCCATGGCAGACCGTATACTACTATTTCCGCAAGTGGAAACGGGACGGAACCTGGGCCGCCATACTCTCGCAACTCGTTAAGAAAGAGCGGGTTAGGCAAAACAGAGACCCCGAACCCTCTGCCTGTGCGGTTTACAGCCAAAGTGTCAGGAAGGGGGCCTTCGTCAGCTTGGACAGCGGGCCCGACGGTGGCAAAATGGTCAACGGGCGCAAGCGGCATCTTGCCGTGGACATGCTGGGGCTACCAATTGCCATCTTCATTTCGGCCGCCAACGTCCACGATGGGGTGGCCGGGGTCGAGTTGCTTTGGCAGATAGACTTGGCGACGAAACGGCTTGAGCTCATAAGGAGCGACCATCCCTATGGCGGCCATTTCAAGGAATGTGCGGCCATCTTCAAGTGGAAGGAGACCACCCAGAGGCCGGAAAGCAGCAAGGGCTCTATCCCCGAAACAGGCCGATGGCATGTTGAACGCTCGTTTGCATGGCTCAATTTTTTCCGAAGATTGAGCCGTGATTAAGAGAAAACAGTAGAATATTCGGCTGCATTTATCCAAATCACCTTCATCGATATCATTCTTGCAAGAATCTCAAATTAAAATTCAAAACATACTCTAAATAAATGACAGCTGATCAAGAATGGCTGCTCCGCTAAAAAAGCTCAGGAAGAGAATTGTTCAAACTAGGTTGAAAACGAATCGCCGACTACTTATTTAGGATAAAGAACGGCGAAAAATCAAGGCTTCTCCGGCGCTTGGTTTTCCCGGTCGAAGAAGGCGTTCAGCATCAATTTCAAGGTAGGTTTGGTGACGAGTTGCTGGCGGAATAAATAAACCAGAGCGCCAAGCAGGCAATAGGCCACCGATACGATGAGGAAAGCTTCGGCATACGAGCCCAATACTCCTCCCAACCAAAAAGCGGCAGCCAGCGATAGCATGATGAGTACCAACAATGAAAAAATGGAAAGCACCATCGCAGTCACCATCGCAGAGGTGGTCTTGCTGATGCGCTCGGCAGCTTCCAGGCGTATATAATCCCCTTGTTGCTTGATATAATGGCGGGCGTATTCAAAGGTTTCGCCTGCGGAAGCCAATACCTCGTCTGTATTTTTCATGGTCAGTCACTAAAAATTAAAAGAAAAGGAGGCCCAGCGGGCACTCCTTGTTTTTTTGGAAAGCTGAATCTTAGGCACCCACTTTATCGTGGCCGTTGGAGATGACTTTTTCGACTTTGGACTTGGTTTGGTCAACACTTTCAACCACGTTTTCCTTTACCTGCTCGGCTTTGGTCGTTGCGGTGGAAATTGCATTTTTCGCCTTAGCAGTAATGTCAGTGGCCACGGTTTGGGCTTTGATTGCCAAATCGGAAGCATAGTTTACTGCTTTGGCAGACTTGTCCTTGATGGCTTCAGTAGCCTTTTCACGCTGTTGACGGCCTTTGTCAGAGTTGAGGTAGTAACCTGCTACGCCACCTGCGATGGCACCGATGCCCGCTACGAGGGCTGCTTTTGAACTGTTTTTCATGATAATAATGCTTTTAAAAATTAAAAAATTATGGTTAAAATGAGTGGTCGTTTTTGATGAAAAAGATGCTACTGCTTGGCGGCGGCGGCTTCTTCAAAAATTTTCTGTGCTGCGGGGCGAATGGTTCCCCAAGTTTCTTCGGGAGTTGCCTCCATCTCCAACAACATCTCGTGAAGGTTCCTCCGATGGATTTTCAGTTTATTGATTAGACCGATTTGACCATTGCTGGAAGCATCATTTGACATTCGCACTTGCTGTGAATTGTCGCTAATCAAATTGTCCATTTTGGCAACCAAAGCTTTGAACTCCTCCTTTGAATTCTCCAGAGAATCAATGGAGGAACGAGAACTTTGAGCAACCTTAATATCGGAGGTATCTGTCATGTTTTTCTTTTTGTTGAGATGAAAACCCAGTAAAACAAGCATTTTTTGCTCCCAGTTGTTAAACTTAGATTCATATTGATAACAGGTGACGCTGCTGCATGTTCAACTGCAATTGGTATTTGTACAAAATTTCTTTTTGCTAAAACTTCATTAACACGTATAACCTGCTTATTAATTTCCGCTTTATGGATTCATTTTTTAGCACCCTTGGATTGAGCGTACCCTGCGGGCGGGCGTTTTAGCGAAGCAAAAAAAAAACTGGCAGGTTTTCACCCATGAAATCACCCGCACATTGGCCTTGAACCCGGATATTCCAGTGCTGGTTTTCTAGCAGAAACGCTATTATTTCATCGTTTTTTGAATTTATTTTAAATGCTATGAACATGGCCGAACCTGCCCCGTTTTATCGTCAAATACAAGCAATCAAAAAGCTTGTTTCAAATGCCAAAAAGTTGGTTATCCCAAAAAAAGAAATACGTTGTCATAGTGTCTTCAAACATCAAGAATCATGCGGGTTTTTGGTGCTTGGGGGCAATTTATATTACAATTATTTCGAACCGCATCCATTAACTTAAACAATCGAGCCATGAGACCTTTAATCAGCTTTTCGATTTTGTTGTTGCTGCCTTTGTTCATAGGCTTTTCTTCCAAGAACTTAGCCGAGGCTACCAGTGATCACGACTACTGCAATACCCGTTTCGATTTTTGTCTGGAATACCCAAAAGTTGTATTTACTCAGCAAATCAAATCGGACAACGATGACGGTATCAGCCTTTTTTCCGCCGATGGGCTATTTAATGCAAAAGCTTACGGCGCTTATAATGTAGTTGGTGCCACTACGGTGGATTTGTTCCAAGAACTGGTGAAAGAGCTTTCCGCCAAGAACAAAAAACTGGATATTGTTTCCAACAACATAAGCAAAACGACCTATGAAGTCACGTTCCTTGGTGACCAAGAAATGCTTTACTACCGCATCATGCTCTTGCCAGATAATGCTGTGGTGACACTTATGATATCCGTACCAAAAGGCATGGAAGAAATGATGCACACCCTTCAAAAAGACATCGTGCTGGAAACACATAGTTGATATATTTTCTTAGAACATTTTGAATCATTCTGGTGGTTCGCTTCTTAATGGGTTGAAAACCAACCACTTACAAGCCCATTCAGACCAAAGGCGCAGTTGCGTCCTGTGACCATATTTTCTAAACTAAAATCTTGTTTTATGAAAAACCTAATTATTGCCGTGCTGGTGAGCTGCTGCGCAGTGGCTGCAACGGCTCAACAAACCCTTTCTTTTGGCCCAGTTGTGGGTGTTAATTTCGCCAAAATCTCAGACGTCAACAATTCTGAATTCAACACAGGAGTTGCTGCTGGTGCGCAACTCATCTACAGCAGTGTGAACAAATGGGGCATCGGTGGTGCTGTGCTCTACTCCCGGGAGGGCGTGGATATCCAGACCGGCGGCAACGAAAGCGCATTCAACTTGACCTACTTGCGCATCCCCGTGAAAGGCTACCTTTTTTTCCGTGAAAACGAGGACAGGTTCCGCCCGAAAATTTTCGTCGGCCCTTCTTTCGGTTTCTTGGTTGACTCAGACGCCAAGTTCAACGGAGATGAATTTGACATCAAAGGCGTCTACAATAAGTTCGACCTTGGCCTCACGGCTGGCCTTGGCTTCAATGCCCGCATTGCCGAAGGCATTTGGTTCAATTTCGATGCTGGCTATACGTATGGCCTGCTCGACGTGGCGAAAAATGCCGATGGCGGTAACCGAAATATCGGTTTGACGGCCGGTGTGCTGTTTGGATTTTAAAAAAGCTGGATAAAAGAACTTTTTCTTTCCATATCCAAACGCATGCCTGCCCATTAATTTGAGCGGGCATGCTGGTTTATGAAAAGACTAGGTCATTTAACAATATGCGTTGAACATGGCATTGCCCAACCCGTTTTACCGAAAACCTTTAATAATGCTAAATTTAAGAACCATCACCCACTATCTTTTTTTTGCTGCCGCAATAGCTCTTCTCGCTTTTCCAGCCTGCAATGAATCCAATCCGAATACCAACACAACGGGCGAAGCGCACCAGCAAGCGGTTGAGCTTACGGAAACGATGCAGCTTTCCCACAAAGGCATGGAGGAGCGACTAGAGTTTTTGAAAACGCAGAATGACGAATTCAAAAAACAGGTAATGGACGATACGTCCCCTTCCGATTCCCTGAAAAATATAGTGGTGTTGCAAGATTCGCTCATCAGCGAGTTTGACCATATGTGCAAGGAACAAAAGCGGCTCATTGATGAAAACGAAGATTTTATCAAAAAACATGAGCGCCAAAAATTGGACGCTGCGGAAGTGGTCGAACAGCATCGCATTATTCGGGAAAATTATGAGAAACTGCAATTGCAGGCTGCCGCTATTGTGCAAGAAGTGGAAAATATAAAGATTCGAATTGATGGCGCTCCACTCAAAGCATATAAATCCCAATAGACATGAAATCCAATTTCAAAAGCTACGATCTCAAGCGTTTATTGACCTCTGCATCAAAGCGCTTTGAGCAGGAAATCCAAGAAGAATGCCAGCGGCGTTGGATTGATTTACAGGGCGAATCAGACAAGGGAACCATCCGTACCTACGACTTTGAAGATGGCGTGCAGATGTTTATGTTCGATGGCACACTGGCAGAAGATTGGGAAATAGCCACAGAAAGCAAACTTGAATCACCGTTTTTGCTCTATTTCTGTGTGCGTGGAGATGTTGAGTTCAGCTATGGCTTAAAGAAGCCAATCGCCATGCAGCCGATGAAAACCATCATGGCTGCGCACCCAGCTGGCCAATCGCAGCAACTTTCTTTCAAGGCGGGCGTCAATACAACCTTTGTTTGGGTGAAGTTGGAGCGTCAGCTTTATATCAACCATATAGGTTGCTTGCCCGATGCAGTGAAAGAGGAAGTCGCCAATATTTTTAGTGGTCAAACAGCTGTCAAAATGTTTTTAAATAGCGACTATGGACTGAAGGGTGCCGCACTGGTGCAGCAGGTCATGGACGATAAAAAGGACGGGCTTATCCACTGCACTTTTGCAGAGTCAAAAGCAATTGAGCTGTTTTCGTTGCAGCTCCGCCGCTGGGAAACGGAAATCGTGAATGCGCCCACCAAATCTGCCATGCTCCGACCAGAGGACATGGAAAAAATAATCATGGCCCGCAATCTGCTCGTTGCTGACCTGAAAAATGCGCCCACCATCGAGGTATTGTCGAGAAAATCTGGGGTGAACCGGCAAAAGCTTAAGCAGGGCTTCAAGAAAATGTTCGGAATGACCATCAACGATTATGTTCGCAACGAACGCCTTCGCCTGGCCAAGCAAATGCTTACCGCTGGCAATCCTGTGATAAAAGATGTTGCATCCAGTGTTGGCTATGAAAATTCAAGCTATTTTGCCCGAAGGTATCGGGAGAAATATGGGCTTTATCCCAACGAATATATCCGCTCAGTGGCAGCTATTGGCGAAGAAGAATAGAAAAATCATGTGTTTTTCATCCTAAAACCAAAATCCTTCCATTGGTGCTCTCGTTGTTTCCAATTGCGCCGCAGGTCGCTTTCAAAACCAGCCTATCTTTGTCTATCGAAATTGAAAAACTGAATTAGTAGGAATTTATAAAGCTTTGTAAAACAACAAGAATCATTTGGTTTTTTAGGGTTAATAAGGACGGTTGCTCATGTTTGAGCAGCCGTCTTCTTTTTGCCTTCACCCCAGTACCAGTTGGTTATCAGAAGCTTTTTCTTTTTACACCCACCAGTTTACGCAACTTTTGATAAAGCTTTAAAAAATTGGGATTGCGTTTCCATACCCTGGTTTCCAAAACAGATAAGCGTATTGTTCAAAAAAATAGTGCTTTTCCTTTGAGGTTGAGATGGTTCTTCAATTATCAATTGCCAATGAAATCGTTGTGGAAATGATGGTGGTTTTGGAATTGGATGCACCCAGGAGAATTGCCAAAAAAAACGGGAACAAGGCGATTGGCGCTTGTTCCCGTTCATAATCCCATGAACTAAGAATGTCTTGGGTTTGATGGGGCGAATTGTCTTTTTTCGTGCTGCCGCCTTCCGCCATTGCTGGCTTTGCGGGTAATTTTTATCAGGAAAAAACAACGGAACAAGGGCATCTTTCGGCGAAATATCCCTTGTCCCGGTAGCCCTTATGATAGGCTGTTTTAAATTGGGGGATACGTATTGATTAGGGGGGCGTGTGGTTTAATGAAATCGGTTTTACGATTTGATTGGAGCCGGGCTGGGGGGAATTATGTGCGTTCATTTTATTTTGTTTTTCTGTTAGGAAATTAATTTGGAGGACGGTTCGAGGATTATGCCCGGCGGAAATATTCCACACCATAGCTGCCCTGAATCATGTCTTTCATTTTTTTGCGAGCGAAGAAAATTCGGCTTTTTACAGTGCCCATTGGGAGGGAAAGTTCTTCGGCGATTTCTTGGTATTCGAAGCCATTGAAGAACATTTCAAAAGGAACCCGGTGTGCATCGTCCATGCTGTCGAGCATGATGCGCAATTCTTTCATCATAATGATGGTGCCAGAATCGTTGCGAACGGCTTGGCGAACGGCAAATTCTGTATTATCCTCCAGTGGTTGTTCCACTTGGTTACGGGTGCGGCGCTTGCGGTATTCATTGATGAAGCAATTGCGCATGATGGTAGTTACCCAAGCCTTGAAGTTGGTGCCTTCTTGGAAGCGGTCTTTGCTTGCGAAAGCACGCATGACGGTTTCTTGAAAAAGGTCATTCGCATCTTCGCGGTTGCTGTAATTAAGCTTCATTGCGAAAGCAAAAAGAAGGCTCTGGATTTGTGCGAGGTTGTGGTTGAATTTTAACGTTGTCATGGCTATCGGTTTTAATTTTTTTTGATGCTGATTTATCGAGAATCCTGAATCTGAAAGGTCTTTAGTATTTGTTTTTGCTTCAAGAATTTTCGATGAAATTCGTCGCCCTACATTTACCATATAGCCAAATGCCGTGCCAACTTTGTAACTATCTGACTATCAGCGTATTACAATGTTTTTTAACAAACATTGTTTCTTAAATATAAGAAACGTTCTTAAATTTAAGAAAATCAGTGCTAAAATTTTATACCTTTGGCGGGGAATCAATTTTTTTTCAATAAAAATTGGCCCCGCTCGGATTTTTTTAAAAATGCCAATGCCAAACCCATCCGATAGGCTTTCCATCCACCTTGATGCGGCAGAGATCATGCAGCACGGGGTCATGTTCCTCGACCGGGAGGCCAACGTGCTTTTTGTCAATCGGCATTTTGCAAAAGGCTTAGGCTATGCAAAAGGCGATTTCCAGCCCAAGACCTTTTTTCAGGTAAACCCGCATTTCAACCTGATGGCTTGGAAAAAGCTTTGGGAAGAGCTTACCAGCAACGGCCAAGTTTCGCTCGAAACAGAGCATATCACCGCGCTAGGCGATGCCGTTCCTGCCAAGTTGCGGGGCGTGCTGCTGGAAGTGGATGGTGAAAAATACTGCCAAGCCATCGTGGAGGGCGACCTCACCGAGCCGCAGGAAGACCTTTTCCTTGCCCGCTTCTGCCTCGACAATGTGCATGAAATGATAACCTGGGTATCGCCCGAAGGCCGTATTTTTTATGCCAACAAGGCTGTCCGGGATGCGCTGGGATACAGCGCCGAAGAGCTGGACGGCATGAAACTGGCCGATATGGAGCCGGGCCTGACGGAAGAAGCCTGGGAAAAAGAATGGAAACTCGTTCGGCAGCAAGGGTATCTCGTTCGGGAAACGATACGCCGCACCAAGTCTGGGGAAGAATTCCCAGTGGAACTTTCGCTGCACTATATGAACTACAATGGCCGGGAGTACAAAATGGCTTTTGTGCGGGACCTTCGTAGCCGGAAAAGATTGGAAGAAGATATTCAGTTATCTTTTGCCACTTTTAATCATGCGCCAAACATGGTATTCTGGCTAAATCAGGATGGAAGCTTTCGGTTTTTTAATGAGACCTTTATTAAATTGACAGGGTATGCAAAGGAGGAGATTGAGAAAATGACCATCCTCGATTTTTTTCCTGAATTTGACTTAAGCGCTTTCAAACAAGGCTGGACGGCTTTGAGAGCAGGCAGGGTGCTTTCAAGCGAGCTAAATATCGCCTGTAAAGGGGGCAAAAAAATATTGGTGGAATCAAGCGTTAGGCTCATCAACTTCCAAGGAAAGGAATTCTCCAGTACGGTACTCCGTGAGATTGCGGAACAAAAAGCGAAGGAATTGGAATTGGAGCAGCGGATGCGGGAGATTGAACAACTTCAAATCAAGCTTTCCACGGAAAATATCATACTCAAGGAGGAAATCCAAATTGACCAGGGCTTCAACAACATCGTCAGCAAGAGCCCCGCCTACAAGCCTGTGCTTCGCCAAATAGGTCAGGTGGCAGGCACCTCCGCCACGGTATTGATTTTGGGTGAAACAGGAACGGGAAAGGAACTACTCGCCAAGGCCATCCACAGCCTCAGCGAACGGGCCGATTATCCGATGGTGAAACTCAACTGCGGTGCCTTGCCTGAAAACCTGATTGAAAGCGAGCTTTTTGGCCATGAAAAAGGGGCGTTCACGGGCGCATTCCAACGAAAGGCTGGGCGGTTTGAAATGGCGGACAGAGGCACCATGTTTTTGGATGAAGTAGGGGAGTTGCCATTGAATTTGCAGACCAAACTGCTGCGGGTGCTCCAGGAGGGGGAATTCGAGCGCGTCGGTGGCTCAGAGACGTTGAAGGTGGACGTGCGCATCATCGCCGCCACGAACCGTGTCTTGGATGATATGGTGGAAAAAGGGGAATTCCGGGAAGATCTTTTCTACCGACTCAACGTCTTTCCCATTACCAATATCCCGCTGCGGGACCGAAAGGAAGACATCAAGCCGTTGGTTCGGCATTTTATCGAAAAATACAACAGCAAGCTGGGTCGAAATATCGAAGAAGTGCCGGAAACTGTGATGCGGGAACTTGAATCTTATGAATTCCCTGGCAACGTTCGGGAGTTGGAAAACCTGATTGAGCGCGCCGTCATCCTGTCACCGGGTAAAAAATTGGTGGCCAATTTTCAGTTCAAAACCGCCAAATCTGGGAAAAAAGTGGCGTTTAGGAGCATGGAAGACATGCAACGGGACCATATCTTGGAAGCGCTGCGCCGCACCAAGGGCAAGGTCACTGGCCCCGGCGGCGCTGCCGAAATACTTGACATGAACGACAAGACGCTTTACTCCCGCATGATGAAATTCAACATCGGACGGCTCGATTACGATTCCTGAACGCCCGCCGCTTAATTTTTCTTTGACATAACCACGCCGCCAATGATGCTAAGCACACCGAGGCCAATGAACAGGTAGGATTGTGTTTGAGCGCCTTTGTCTTTTACGCCCAGCTCGATACCGGCAATATCAACTGATTTTCCGCTGTCGCCAAATTGCATGATGCCGTAGATGCCGAGGCCGATGCCCAAGATGATGAGGATGATTGCAAGTGGATTTTTCATTTTGTAAAAATTATAGCTTTCGCCCCATAGTTTTCGTTTTTTTTATTAAAAAATAAGGACGACCGCTGGGTAAATAAACGAGTGAAAATGATTCTTGTGGATTGGGTAAAATTTACCAAGTTTGTTTTAACACCCTGACAATCAGGCTCATGCTAACGAAAACGATGGCGGAAGAAGTTATCATCATCCAAAAGAAATTGGTGGTTGATTTTGACAATTTGACTTTCATGGTGATTGATTTTAGTTAGATAAAAAATGGTGCATGTAAATGCTAAAGAATCATATCACTGGTATTTAAGTTAGGAATGAATGATGGGTAGATTTTAGCTAAAAAGGAGATTTAGGCTATTTGTTCAACGCCTTGGCTCAACTGTCCATTTATATTTTTGAATTCAGCTCGTGGCTGCGTTAAGATTTGCGACATCTGCTCCTTTCTCCAGTTTTACTTCTGTATGGATGACACGCTCGGCGTAATCCTCCGGTTTCACCCGCCCATTCAATTGTTTTGCCCGAACAAAGGTGAATGTGGCGCCAAACAGAAAAATTGCCGAGGCATAATAAACCCAAAGCATAACGACCAAAATGCTGCCCGCCGCATCGTACAAGCTGGCTGCACTGCTGCTCCCGATGTAAAAACCGATGAGGAATTTACCGAAGGAAAAAAGCAAAGTAGTCACAAGTGCGCCAAACCATGTGTCCTTCCAAGCCAGTTTTGCATCAGGCAAAAACTTAAACAGCATGGCAAACAAAAGGGTGATGATGGCCAAAGGAAGAATAATGGAGGTTGCCACGACCATCACTGCTGACACATCGCCGACCAAATTGCTTAGGTATTTTCCGAAAGAGGCTATCAACGCATCAACAACCAGCGACACAAGAAGAATGAACCCAACGCTGATCAAAAGCGCAAACGAAATAGCCCGGTCCCGCAGCATTTTCAGCAGTCCCCAGCCCTTTGTGTTTGCCGCCGCCTTCACCTCAAAAATGAGGTTCAGCGCGTTTTGCATGGTGACGAATACGGTCGTGGCGGTGAAAAGAAGTACCCCAATTCCTAAAATCGTGGCCCACCAGGTTGGCTGGTAGATGTTCATTTTATCAATGGTGTTCATCAATTGCTGTGAACCTTCTTGGCCCACCAAGCCGCCGATTTCACCAAAAAGTGAGTTCTTGACCTCCGACTCACTATAAAATTGTGTGGTCGTTTTCAGTATCACCAGCAGCATGGGCGGCAGTGAAAATATGGTGTAGTAGGATAGGGCAGCAGATTGCGTAATTACGTCGCTATCGCTGAATTTGGTGAAAGATGCCTTCAGCACCCCCCAGTAAAATTTCATATCCTTAACCATTTCTTTAGGATTTTTAGGTGAACTGTTTAGGCAGTTGCCTCGGCGTATTGGCTTTGCTGCGCTTTGTTTTTTTGTTCAAAATACTGCTGTACGAGTGGAAGCACCACGGGCAGCAATTTGTAGAGCGATTCGAAAATGGCCGATGCACCATCCTTTTTAACAAAACTTCCTTCTACAATGCCTTCGCCGTCAACGTCCACGGAGATAGCCTGCTCTTTGGACTGTTCGGCACGCTTCAAAAAATATTGCTGCGCCAATGGAATGGCAATCGGCACCAGCGTTGCGAGCAAGCTGGAAGCGCCATTAGCCGTGGCGCCATTGCTGCTGTAGTTCGTCTCTCCCGCTTCATTTTCAGCGGCTTGCTCAGCAGATTTTTCCTTCAAAAAAAACTGCTGTATAAAGGGCAGCGCCACCAGCATCAATTTTGAAAACCAACCATTGCCTGACTCTTCCTTTGAAAGAACGGCATGGACCTCCTCTGGGAGTTCCGTTTTTGAATCAGCATAGTCCGACACCTTCTTCGCCACAAATGCACCAAGGCCAATAGCGCCCACAGGCAGCAGGACGTTTTTCAACAAGAAATCCTTGCCTGTAGCCGTGGTATGAGCAGCGCTCTCTACAAATTTCTTGCGGGTGAGCCGCATACCATCCTGTAACAAATCCTGTTCGGCTTGTAATTCTGCTAATGTGTTGATGCGTTGTGGTGACATATTTTTATTATTTAAAAAAGAGCGGGCAAAATCGGCCCACTCTGACTAAGGTATTCAGCTCTGTAATTCTTGGTTTTGCTGGGGTAAACTGTTTTGGTTAAATGGATTTTCTTAGGTTTTTGGAGTAAAGTAGGGGGTGCTGGCGAGCAATTACTTGCCAGCACCCCAACTTCCCATTTTTAGCTGGCTGACATTTCACGGATTTGGCTCTTGGCGCGGTTTGCACCACGCTGGAAGGCCGATTCAGCGTCATCTACCGCTGTTATTGCTTCTTCAGAACCGCTCTTGATGCGATCTTGTAATTTTGCGCTCACCTCGGAGGCATAATTTTTGCCCTTTTCGATGATGCTGCTGACGGTAGAAGCTGCATTGCTATACTTGTCCACGGCATAAGATTTGGCTTGCTCGCCGTATTCGACAGCCTTTGAAGCTGCCTCGCTGCGAACTTCCCGGCCTTTGTCGGTATTGATGAGATAGCCTACTACTGCGCCAGTGGCGAGTCCGGCTAGGAAAATCCAGCCGCTGTTGTTGCTTTCGGTGTTGTTAGACATACTTTTAAGATTTAAGAAGTTCAAAAATATTGCAAGCTGCTAAACCGGGGCTTAAAGCAGCTTACGGGTGTTAAATTTTATCAAGGAGTTTAAGTACAATCAAAATGACTGCTACGATGAGCAGTATATGTACCAAGTTGCCGAGTACTGCCCCAAAGCTAAGAAATCCTAGCAACCAACCCAAGATAAGAAGGACAATAATGATCCAAACGATGTCTTTCATTTGTAATGATGTTTAAAATGGTGAAAAATTATAGGAGTTCATATTCCCGCTTTTAGTACAAAATGCCCATTTTCGGGAGTGTGTGAGTAAAACGGAACATTATACTGCATGTTCAAAGCAGGTTTTAAAACAATGAAAAATAACAACGACAATTAAACTAAAATATTGAAAATCAATAACTTAGGTAAAAATAAAAACTTGGCGAGGTACTATTTTTTTTGCTATAGTTAGCAAAAAAATAATTGCGTTATGCGTGGCTGTATTACGGTAGCCTTATGATTAAGGCACCCCAAAGTGGAAATATTGACTGCTTTAAGCGGCTTTGAAAGCGGGCTTCATTAAGCCAGCAGGCTTAGGAACATGTGGATTTAAGGCCCTATTTGTCATTATCATTGCTATTGAAAACTAAAGTATAGGTACCCGCATTTAAAATTAATGCTGGAGTCTTTTGAGCGGCGGGGTTATCAAACCCCGCATCTCCGGAGATACGGAGTTTGATAACCCCGCCGCTCAATAAAAGCCAGAAACTGGCACGAACCAAACATTAATTTTAAAGGCGATTACCTTCTAACAGTTTTATAGAATAGGATTTTTTGAAACAGAAAACGAGAACTTTATGCCGCCGTTCGCAGGGTGGTTGATACTGATTTTGCCGCCGAGCTTCTCCACCATTCGCTTCACGATGGCTAAACCGAGACCTGAACCAGTATTGCCGAGGCGGTCAGTTTTCCCTAGCGTTTGGAACAGTTTAAATACTTTACCCTTGTAGGCATCGTCAATGCCGGGGCCATTGTCGGTCACACTGAACAGGTACTCCTTTTCGCTTTCCGAAAAATCAAGCTGGATTTCGCACTGCTCCTTGTCGTTGTACTTGATGGCATTGTCGACCAGGTTCAGCAGGATGTGCTGGAGGGCGACTTTGGAAGTGGAAATGGCGGGCAAGGTAGGGGAGTAGTTGATATAAACCCACTCAGGTGGGCGCAGCAGGGTCACGAGCTGCATCATCAGTTCGTGAATGTCCACCTGCTCATTGTCCTTTGAAATGGAGCGGGTGGTCGTGAGGTATTGGATGGTTCCCTTGGTGATATTGTTGAGGTTGGTAGCCGATTCTTGTAGCATATCAAACAGTTCACGGCCGCTGTCATCCAGTTGCCCAGCGTTTTCTTCTTTGAAAACTTCCATGAGGGAGACGATGCTGTTCAGTGGCGACTTCAAATCGTGGGACAGCACGTAGGCGATTTCTGAAACTTCTTGGTTGAGGTTTTCGAGTTTTTTATTGGCCGCTTCCAAGTGTTTCAACTTGCGGCGCAGCTCGAACATTTGGGCAACCATATTGGCGAGGGCTTTTAAAGTTTCCAATTGATGCACTTCAAGCTGGTGAGGCTTTTGGTCAACGATGCAGATGGTGCCCACTGCGAAGCCCTCTGGGTTTACCAGATTTACCCCTGCGTAGAACACGACCTTTGTCGGCCCGGTCACAAGTGGGTGTTCCCGAAAACGTTCATCGAGCCGTAGGTCTTGAATGATAAGCGGAAGGTCGGGTTCTACAATGGCATAGGAGCAGAAAGCAACTTCCCTGGGCATTTCCACAAAATCGGTACCGTGATGTGCCTTGAACCACTGCATGTCGTCGCCGATGAGCGTGATGAGCGATATGGGCACATGGCAGATTTCCGAAGCGATACGGGCGATGTCGTCAAACTCCTTTTCAGGACCTGTGCCCATCAGTCCATAGGATTCCACGGCTTCTAGCCTTTCCGCTTCGTTGTTAGGTATGGGTGGTTTTATCATGATGCTCATTTGTTTGCCACCGGCAAAGAAAAGGAAAATGTAGCGCCCTCGCCGGGTTTGCTTTCTGCCCAGATTTCGCCGCCATGCTTCTGAACAATGCGCTGGCTCATTGCAAGGCCGATGCCAGTCCCCTCGAATTCTTCCTCGTGATGAAGGCGCTGGAAAGGCATGAAAAGCTTGTTGCTGTACTGCGGGCAAAGCCGATGCCGTTGTCTTTGAATTGGTAAATAGCCATGCCGCCCCTCAATTCTCCACTCACTTCGATGCTTATCAGTGTTTGGTGGGAAGCGTATTTCAGGGCATTGCTGATCAGGTTTTGGCAGACCTGCTGAATGACGAGGGGGTCTCCGATAGCCTTTGGAAGGCTGCCGAGCTTGAACGTCACTTTTTTATCGCTGTAAAAACCAATTTGTTCATCGAAAGAAGCCTGAACAGCCGCTTCCATGTCAACTTCTGCCTTCTTGATTTCCAATTTGGTAGTCTTGCTGAAGGCTAACAAATCGGTCAAGAGATGGTCTATTTTTTTGGCGTTTTCCCCGATCATTTGTACGGCTGTCACTGCCTCGTCCGTGCCTTCCGTGCCAGCCAGTTCTTCTTCCACCACCGAGGACAAACCCTTCAAATTGTGCAGCGGTACCCGAAGGTCATGTGTCACAGCAAAAATGAAATTTTCGAGGTCCTTATTGGTTTCCCGAAGTTCGTTGTTGCGTTCTACTATCTTGCTTTCCAGTTTTTGGTTGTCGTCTTTGACCTGCTGTTCAGTCTGTTTCCGACTGGTGATGTCGGTGATGTGGACGAGGATGCACTTTTCTTCTGGGATGGCGGTAGCGGAGGCCATTGTCCAAAAATAAGTGCCATCTCCCCGCAGGTACCTTTTTTCGATTTGGATAAAATCATTGCCGCCACCTGCCAGCCTGTCTTTTACATCTGTGCTGTCTTTCACATCATCCGGGTGAGTAATTGCTTTGGAAGTGATGCCAATCAGTTCTTCCCGGCTGCGTTTGAACATATCGCAAATGGCATCGTTAACCTCTAAAAACTCCCCCTTAAAATTGGTGATAATGATGCCAACGGGCGCATTTTGTATCAGTATTTTGGAACGCCTTTCATTGTTTGCGGCAGCGGTTTTTATTTCGGACCACTGCTCGGGTGTGGGTATGGCCACAATGGACGAGAAATTGTGAAAAAGCGCCAAAACTGTTCCGAAGGAAATGAGGGCAGTAATCACTTTCACCAGCCCCTCTAAGCGGTACATCGGATACCAAACCGAAATAATGTCAATGACGTGCGTGGTGCCGCAGGCAAGGATGAATGCAGCAAAACCAATAAAAAGTGGACGAAATTTGATGTCGTTCCGCCTTTTTAAAAAACGAACCAATAAAAAGGGGATGATGAAATACGACAAAGCAATCAACCCATCGCCCAGCACATTGGTCCATAGAACTGCTGGTTTCCAAAAGTAGCAGTGACCGTGTGGCATGAAATCAGTATCAAATAATCTCCTTAAAAACTCCATATTTGTATGATTTTTTCAGAAGTAGGAATTTTAAATTCCGAACAAATTAAGGACTATCCAAATTTTTCAGCTTTGTCAGAACAAGTACATCTCGATTGCATCCTTTTAGTGGATGATGACCGAGCCACCAATTTTCTAAACAAACGTTTGCTGGACAAAATGGGTGTGGCGAACCACATCAAGATTGCCAGGAATGGAATTGAGGCCATGGATTACTTGGTGAGCGCCTCCGAAGGCCAGCGGGATTTTCCAATGCCCGACCTCATTTTTCTGGACATCAACATGCCGTTGGTCAATGGCTGGGAATTCTTAGAACGCTACGATTCCATGCCCGAGGATTTCAAAAGCCATATCACCGTGCTCATGCTGACTACCTCTTTGCGCCAAGATGATTTGGAGCGGGCGGAAAAAGCGCCTTCCGTAAAAGGATTTATTCATAAGCCGCTTACTGAAAGTGAAATCTGGCGGGTTCTGAATGAAAACTTCTAAGATTTATCAAGTAAAGGCAGCTTCTGACAAATTCGCCATGAAAAGCTTGAACGCGTAATTAGCTCCTTCCACCGCCGGTGCCGCCTCTTCTGGCAGCACAACCGATTCCAGTATTTCCATAAATGACCGCCACTTCGTGCCCGTAAGCTGCCCATAACCCGTGTAATACCGGTTGGGCAAGCCTTGCAGCGCTCCATTTTTCCTCAATCCCTTCAAAATAACCTGTCCGCCCAGCGTAGAGCCTTCCAGCACGTACATCATGCCAGCCAATGCGGCTTTGCCCGTTGGTGGTGCGGGTATTTCACTCGAAACGACTGGTGCAGCCATGCCCATTGCTGCCAAATCTTCCGCCAGCCAAGGCAATTTGTTTTCGTAAAAAGCGGCCAGCGTAGGATGTTCTTCCACCGCTTTTTCCAAAAAATGCTCGATTTTAAAATGGATTTGGTACAGGCTGGAAATGAGTTGGCGGTATGCTTCCAAGCTCAAACTGCCGTCAACCAAGGCAGCGGAGGGCATCAGCATTTCGGTTTGCTGGTGCAGGTCGTTTGTCGCCGATTTTAACAAAACTGGTATTGACATGCTTATTCTTGAATGGCGTTAAGCACGTCGGTGATGATTTCCACTATCTCCGTTTTACCCTCAAAATCCGGCGACTTGGATAGTTTTGACTGTAGTTTCTGCAAGTTCAGCTCCGCGGTCCGCCAACGGCGAATGCCTTCCATGGCAGCGGTTTTTTGGTCAAATGCCCTTTGCATTACTTCCTCTATTTTTTTCGGAAGGGAGGAAAGGTTCTCCTTCAATACATAACCAGAAGCCCCATTGAGCACTGCCTCGGCTACTTTTTCCTCATCGTTGAGCACGCCGGTTATAAAAATGAACGGCAACAACGGCGATTTTTTGCGGATGTGCATCAGCGCTTCTAGGCCGTTGATGTCGGGTAGGTTGTAGTCGGCCAACACCAGATCTGGCACCGCCCAATCTATTTTCTCAAAAAATTCGGCACGGTTGCGAGCAATGGTAAAAACGGCTTGTGGTGCTACTTTCATCACTTGCCGCTTGACGAGTTCTGCGTCCGTTTTCATGTCCTCCAGTATGAGGATGTTTAATGGTTGGTCTAACATAGGAATAGATTGTAAGGTATTTGGATTGGTTTGCACAAATATACCTGTGTGTAGCTTTTCAGTCTTTTTTTATTGGATACTTGTACGATTTACACTCAAAGCCGCATCTGACAGGTACAGCCGCAACGTTTTTTCGAATATTTCGACAGTCAAAATGTCCAGTATTTCAACTATTTTGTTGGGAGCCTGACCTGTAATACAGTTTTGGGTATTACAGACCAGCAGGCCACCGAGCGTGAAAGTTTGCGGTGCATTTCCACAATTCGACAGGTCGTACCTGATGGGGTACGGTGATGCATTACTAAGCTGCATAAAGGCTTGGGTTGAATTTTTCGGCTTCGTTTTTAAGCCGTTTTCTCCGCATTTTTCTTGCGAAGAACTACATCTGGTGGGTCAATAAGTGCGTAAAACTAAGAAACTTTTCCACGTAGCATGATTGGAAGCAATTTATTTTGAATTGAACATGCTGCTTACAAAACCATTTTAGATGCCTGTATCAACAGATTTTTAGAAATGAAGATATAGATTTGTGATACAATTACTGCTTCGGAACAGAATTTTAGAATTTGAATGAATCCTTTACATATCAAACTATAGGCGAGCAAGCTTTTAACACCCTGCTTCAAAACAGCAATGGAAAACCTTTTCTTGTAGTGTTTACGGCTGATTGGCTGGGCGAAGGCACCATCATGGACTCCATCATTGAGGGCATTGCTGACGACTACCGGGGCAAAATGGGTTTTTACCGCATTGATATCGAGGAGTCAAAAAACGTCTCTAATCAAATGGGCATCCGTCGGTTGCCTGCCATTTACCTTTTTCAGAATGGCGAAATTTCCGGCCATTTTTCGGGCATGGTTCCTGCCCGAACCATTGAGCAGCAAATTAACAGCTTGCTCTAAGTTCGGGCATCCACCCAAAACATTGAACATTTCCCCACCTTCTCCTTTTTAGCTCCATCTCCTCAAGGAGCATTTTTCACCCTACAACTTTTAAGTCATGGAAACGAAAAAAATCATGGGCATCATCTTGGTTGCCTTCGGTTTATTGGGCCTCATCCCTGGTGTATTGGGCATTTTCGATAAACAAGAATATTTGGGCATCAACTCATGGGCGCTTGCCTTGCTTGGTAGCCTGTTCTTCATGTCAGGCATTGGGCTGATTCAGTCCATCCGCCCCCGCACGGAGGTGTAGTGCACACCATATAATTATACAGAATGAAAGCCATCAAGACAATCGGCTTGCTGCTGCTGGCGGCTTGCCTGAACTATTCATGTGCCAATTACAAACTTAACTTGGACGCCTCCAGCCAGAACTGGAACGACCAACCGCTGCCCGATAAAAAGCTGGATTTCAAGGTTTACCTCATCGGTGATGCAGGAGCATCCAAAATGGGAGAACGCAGTGAGGGCTTGGAGCTGCTCCGCCAAACCCTTGAAAAAGCAACCAAAAACAGCGCTGTCGTCTTCCTTGGCAATAACGCCATACCAGATGGTCTGCCCGGAAAAAAGGCGGAGAAACGGGAGCTCGCCGAACATCAGCTCAAGGCGCAGATGGACATCCTGAAAGACTACCCCGGCAAAATCATTTTCCTGCCTGGCAACTACGACTGGGCTGCCGATGGCGTGGATGGACTTCGCCGTCAGCAAAAATTCATCGAAGAATACCTCGGTCGGAAGGATGTGTTTCTGCCCGGCGGCGGATGCAGTGGCCCAGCAGTCAAAGAACTGACCGACAAACTTGGCTTGCTCGTCATTGACAGCGAGTGGTACATGGCCGACTGGGACTTGCAGCCCGAAATCAACGAAAACTGTGAAATACAATCTAGGACCAGCTTTATCGAAGAGGCAGTCGGGGTAGCCAAGGATTTTGCGGATAAAAACCTGCTGGTCGTTGGGCACCATCCCTTGTACTCGGCGGGCAGACAAAGCGACCAGTTTGCCATGCGGGACAATATTTTCCCGTACTTCGAGTCTCATCCACAGCGCCACATCCCATTGCCGGTGATAGGCACGGTCATCATCGCTGCCGACCGATTGACGGCCAGCAGGGAGGAAACTTCGTACCCCGTTTACAAAGACTATATTAATGGTATAGAAGACCTTGCCCGTTCGCACGGCAATATCATCTACGCTGCGGGGCATGAGCACAACTTGCAGTTGGAGCAGGATGGCGACATAACCCAAATCGTGAGTGGTGCTGGATCACTCACTGGGCCTACGAAATTGGACAAATCTTCCCTCATGGCCTACGGCGGCGGTCAGGGATTCGCCATGGTTGACTTTTACCAAGATGGCGAAGCCTGGGTCGAGTTCGTTCGAGCAAAAGGGGAGAATTCAAAATCGGTGAAAATACCTTCGGAAAAGACTGACACGAAGCCAGTGAAAGGTGGCCCTATTGCGCAAGCACAAAAAATGGAGCCCGCCGAAAAGGGCTTGACACCAGAGGTTTTTTACCGTCAAAAAATAAAGGAACCGCTGCCACTGGCTAAGGATAAAATTCCGAAAACCTTCGAGGAATATAAGGCAAGGGAGGACAGCGTGGCCGTTTCAATTTTGCAAAAAGGCGACATCCTCGACCTGAACGACGTGGTTTGGGGCAAACTTTACACCGACTATTATTTCGAGGATATAAAAGTGCCTGTGCTCGACCTCGGCAAAACGGCGGGCGGCCTCAAAGCCATCAAGAAAGGTGGCGGTTTCCAGACCATTTCCATCCGGCTTGAAAACAGCGACAAAACCAGGCTCTACCAAATCAGGGGCTTAAAAAAAAGTGCGGAAAAACTGTTTTATCCTTTCAATAAAACCTTTGCGAAGGACATCCTTGAATACGGCTACACGGCTGCCAACCCCTACGCAGCCTACCTGCTGAAACCGATGGAAGATGCCGTCGGAATTTACCATACCAACCCAGCGCTGGTCTATGTACCGCAGCAGCCGAGGCTAGGCGTTTTCAACGAATTTGGGGGTAAACTCTACCATTTCGAGGAGCGCCCCGACGACGACTGGAGCAACCTCTACAGCTTTGGTTTTTCGAAGAAAATAGTGAGCACGGGCAAAATGCTGGAGGAACGGATGGCCAGCGACAAGGCCGTGATTGACCAGCCGCTGGTGCTGCGCAGCCGCCTTTTCGACGTCATCATCGGCGACTGGGACCGCCATCCCGACCAATGGCGTTGGGCTACCAAGCCCATTGAGGGAACCGACAAAACGCTGTACCAACCCATCCCACGAGACCGTGACCAGGCATTTGCGAATTATGGTGGGCTGGTGTTTTTTGCCAGTCGGCTCGTGGTGCCGCAGTTCCGATCCACCAGTTCCTACGATGGAAAAATGAACAAATGGGAGGCGAAATGGCTGCCTTGGCAGGCCCGTGACGTGGACCATTTTTTCCTAAATGAACTCAGTTGGGAAGACTGGGAAAAGCAGGTGAAATACGTTCAGGAGCACCTCACCGACGCTTCCATCGAGCAGGGCATGAAGTGGCTGCCAAGTGGTGTTTACCAAAAAATGGCGCCTGAACTCATCCAAAACATCAAATCCCGACGGGACAAATTGATGCAGATTTCCCGCTGGTGGTACGAGGAAATCAACCATACGGTCACAGTGGTTGCTACGCAAAAAGAGAACCTCATCCAAGTGAATCGCAAGAGCAACAAGGAAACCAAGGTGACCATTTTTGAAAAAGCGAAAGATGGCGAGGTGCTGCAAAAAATATACGAGCGGACTTTTGAAAACGAGGTGACGAAGGAAATCCGAATCTTCGGACTGGAAGGCGACGACGAGTTTGAGGTGGAGGGCAAAGCCAAGCAATCGCCCTTGGTGCGGCTCATCGGCGGGGTGGACGCGGACGAGTTCAAGGACAAATCCAAGGTGTCGGGCCTGCGCCGGAAAACCATCATCCACGACGATAGGATGGAAGACAACGAAGTGAAAGGCGACAGCGAAACCAAGGATTGCCGCCAGAACGACTACGATAGAAATACCTATTTTTTCAGGGAAAACCCCGTGGACCATATCGTCGGACTGCCCATCATTGGTTACAACCCCGACGAGGCGCTTTTCATGGGGGCAAGCGTGAACATCCACCGCTACGGGTTCCGTTCGGAGAACATCCACCAACTTGCAGGGCAGGTGGCGTTTTCCACCCACGGCTACTATTTTCGGTACATGGGCGACTATCAACGACTGCTTGGCAAACAAGACTTGGTGGTGGAGGCTTCGCTGGAAACACCGCGCTACGTCAACAATTTTTTTGGCCTCGGAAACGACACCAAAAAGATTGACAATGCCCCCAACAATTATTATCGTTTACAAATGGAGCGCTATAATCTCTACGCCGCCATAAAACACCAAACGGATGGTGGCTTGCTGTATGCCTTTGGACCAATGGCCAAGGCCGTGCGGGTGAACCGCCAGGTAGGCAGTTTTTTGGATGTCAATGAACAGGATGTTCGCCCCGAAGTATTTGATTATCAATACTTTGCGGGAGTAAACGCCAAATTGGAATACACCAATGTTGATAAAAAACTTAACCCTAGCCGTGGCGTGGATTTTAAAAGCTTCGCAAGTTGGCAGGCCAATGTCGAGCATCCCGACATGAACTACCTGAACCTTGGCGGCGCATTGGGGCTGTATATTCCGATCGACCGCAAGCACCATCTCGTGTTTGCGACTAGGGTAGGGGGCAGCCATAATTTTGGCAAATTCGACTTCTTCAATGCACCTTCGCTCGGTGGCAGCCAGTCAGACCACCTCGGCGGCCACCTGACCATGCGGGGGTTCAACTCCGGCAGGTTTACTGGGCGCAGTATTTTTTACCACAATACCGACCTCCGCTGGCGGATATTTTCGAGCCGCACCCTCGGTATGCCCGTGTCATTTGGCGTTGCGCCTGCCTTCGATTATGGCCGGGTTTGGAGCGATGGCGAACAGTCCGACACTTGGCATTACAGCTATGGCGGCGGCATTTGGGCCTCCCCGCTCGACTATGTTTCCTTCACTTTCAGCCTGATGAAAACGGTGGAAGGGCAGCGTTTCACGGCGGCACTGGGGTATGAGTTTTAAGATGAAAACGCCTCCCGCAGATTTCGCAGATGCTCGCAGATTTTAATCCCTGAAATATTGAGTTTCATTTGCGAAAATCTGCGCAATCTGCGGGAGTAAATCATTGTTTTATCCCCAAATGAACATCACATAACCCGCCCCGTTTTACCCCCAAAATTAAATCCACAACAACATGAAATCCAATTCCAAGCTTATCATTCTTGCTATTTCAGCCCTGCTTCTGGTCACTGTTGTGAGCGTACAAGTTTGTGTGTTCATGCTGAACATCCTGGGCTAGTCACCAACTTAATTTATCGCCAACCCATGCCTACACAAACCCTTGATATTAAAAAAGTGGTGCTGACTGACAGCGCCTTGGAGGAAGTAAAAGCTCAGCTTGCAGAACAGCTTCCTGCGGATGTCTATTTTCACAATGAAAACCATTTAGAGCAAACGATAGCTGCTGCCGAAAAAATTTCGGAAGCAGCCGAACTGGACAAATCGGAGTCAGAAGCCTTGCAATTGGCCACGCTTTTCCATGCGGTAGGCTATGTGGACGGCGGCAAGAAATATTGGATAAAAAGTAGTGAAGCTGCTGCTGAGTCTCTCGTTCGCAAAGGTGCAAAACCTGAAACTATAGCCTTGGTTCAGAGCCTGATTTTGGCGCTTGACCCCAAGCACAAACCCGAAATGACGTTGGAAAAAATGTTCATCGACGTTCGCAATAGTTTCTATGGAGACAAGTCTTTTTTGGGTAGGATGGATAGGCTTCGCAAAGAAGAGGCGACCCATTCTAAAGATTCCAAAGACCAGTATGATGAAATAGAATGGGCGAACCTCCTATTGGAGCGCATGCAAGGTCATGCTTATCTCACCAGTCATGGAGAGAGCGCCTTCGGGAAAAGGAAGGAAAAAAACATCAAAAAGCTGAAAAAAACGCTGAAAGGCGCGCTTAAAATGAAGCTGGAAGGCGATAAAAGTTCCAGCATCAGTGCCAATAGCGGTGCTCGTACTATGTTCAAGACGGCACTCCGCAATCACATCGACCTGACCAGCATTGCCGACAGCAAAGCCAACCTTATGCTGAGCGTGAACGCCATGATTGTCACCATCGGCTTGCCAGCTTTTGCGAAATTCCTGAGCGGTACAACCTATCTGATTGTACCTGGTGCTATTTTTTTGCTGACCAGCGTGGCCTGTATGATCGTCGCTACGCTCTCCACCCGACCCGTGAAAGTGGATGGAGAAACAGACCTAAAGCAATTGAAAACCGGCAAGACCAACTTGTTTTTCTTCGGTAATTTTTTCAATATACCGATAGATGAGTATCAAACAGCCATAAAAGAAGTGGTGGCTGACCGGGAAAACCTGGACTCTTCCTTCGTGAATGACCTGTATTATTTGGGTATATCATTGGGTCATAAATTCAAATTGCTGCGGTTGTGCTACCTCATTTTTGTGGTGGGACTTGCTTTGGCGGTTTTGTCATTTTTTGTTACTTACCTTATGTCCATGAATTAATTCCCTCAAATTTTTAGGTGTAAAATATCATCCAAAGTTGAACATAAATGCGGAACATCCTTTTTAATTTCACAAGTAAATGACAGCATAAATCGTTGAGAATCAATTAAGACAATGCTGCCATATTCTTATGAGTTTTAACCATGTTTTCACCATTTTAAAAACTTAAATTATGTTACGCTACACCCTTGTTTTCTTCATCGTTGCAATCATCGCAGCTGTTTTCGGCTTTACCGGAATCGCAGCAGGTGCTGCCAGTATTGCCAAAATACTTTTCTTTATCTTTATCGTATTGTTCCTCATTTCTTTGGTGGGTAATCTTTTAAAGAAGGCTTAGAGGTTGTTTAAAAATCCTCAGCTAGTCTGAAAAGATGGGAATCAGTTGGATAATTTTGAGTTTTCCGAACCTTAAAAATTATCCTATCATGAAGTACGATTCAGACTTGACCGATTCCCAGTGGGAAGTTATTGCA
>JBGSWN010000174.1:0-5780 GCA_041752395.1 Saprospiraceae bacterium
GCTGCCTATTTCCCTAAAATTGATGCCGTCCAAGCTATGCTCGATTTGGAAATAGTCGCTGTTTATTTCGGTGGCGGTTTGCCAGTTGAGCAGCACTTTTCCCCCACTGCCTTTCCCGGCAAAAGCAATCAATTCCACGGGCAGGGCGAGGCAGGCTGCTTCGACCTGCGAGCGAAGGTTGCAGCCAGTGGCGTTGGATGCTATGTTCGCGTTGTTCGCGGGATTTGACAAGTAATTGCATATACTCTGAACGGCACAGTCAGATAGCTGGCCTGAACTCTGGATGCTCAAACCTCCAATGTTTGTAATATTGTCTAATCCGGCCAAACTGGTTAAGGCGGCGTTCTGAAAGATATTTAGGTTTTGCCCAGTGATAGAATTAAGGTTATAAAGGGCTATAATGTTGGCTAAAGCAGCATTGGAATTAATCATTAATCCTTGGCCGATGGATGTGAGCGCCTCAAGCCCTGACAAATCCGTCAAAGTTGCATTGTTAACTATCTGCATGCCTCCGGCAATGGTGGTGAGTGCATCAAGACCAGCCAAGCTTGTCAAAGATGGGTTGTATTGAATGCCAACTCCTCCACCAATAACAGAGAGCGGACTGAGTGCCGAAATACTTGTTAATGCGGCATTGTTAAATATACTTATACTTCCACTTATGACACCGGGCATATTAAGCCCAGATAAATCCGTCAAAGCATGGTTGCCTTGGAGATAAAAGCCACCGATAGAAACGACCGCACCAAGCCCATTTAAACTTGCCAGAGAAGTATTGTCGAAAAAATAGAGCGGCCCTCCTATAGTAGTAATTGAACTAAGTGCAGTAATGCCGCTCAATGCAGTATTGGAATCGATTGAAAAATAGCCACCCACCGTAGTAAGTAAATTCAAACCCTCCAGGTTGGTTAAAGCAGGGTTCAAATAAATATAGAAATCCCCACCGACGGAAGTGAGTGCATCAAGACCAGTAGTGCTTGTCATCATGGAATTGTAGCTAATACTAGCAGTTCCACCAATGGACGCGAGTGAGCCTAAACCCGTAAAATCGGTCAAGGCCGTATTGGATTCAATGGAGAAATATCCACCGACCGTTTCAAGTTCGTCCAGTCCGGTCAAGCTTGCCAATGCACCGTTGACGCTTATATTTAGAAACCCTTCAATCGTAGTTAGAGAACCAAGTCCTGAAATAATCTCCAGTGCAGTATTGGAATTGACATACACATAGTCGCCGACAGAAGTGAGGGCATCAAGCCCCGATAAGCTCGTAAGCCCTGCATGGTTGGCAATGTTGAGATATTGTCCTATGATAGTAAGCCCACCAAGCCCCGATAGATCCATCAAGGCATCGTTATTTGTGATATCCAAAAACCCTGCAATGGAGGTCAGCGAATTCAGTCCCGACAGGCTTATTAAATCGTTGTTATTGCTGATTGTAAAATCCCCCCCTATGGAGGTGATTGCCGACAGCCCATCGAGATTGTCAATATTCCCAGGTATCAGGTCATCAATAACAACATTGCCAAGTATTTGCGTACATCCAGTAGCTGGAAACGCATCAATCTGTGCCTGTGAGGTAAAAGTATAGCTACTGTTGCATGGTATTGCAAAAACCCGACTGGTTGATGCTAATAATAAGCAGGCGATTAGTAGGATGTTTTTCATTGAATTGAAATTGGATTGACAGCTTGGTCAGCCTATCCAGCACAGTTGGCAGGACAGACTGGGCCAAGCACTAAATACCTAAATAAAAATTATTGGAAAAACAGGCTTTCAATCCACCTTGACCACCCTTTTCGCCAGCACCCCTTGGGCGCAAGACAAGGCGACCAAGTAATTCCCTTGAGGCCATTGGCTGGTATTCAGTTTTAATCCATCGTGGGCATATTCGGGCAATATTTGCTGCATGGCCACCCGACGGCCATTCATGTCGCAGACCGTCAGCCATGCAGTTTCCTTGATGTTGAGGTCGAAGCTGATGTTGACGAAATCACGGCAGGGCTGTGGGGAAAGCTGGAATGATGTGGCTGGCAGTTTGGGCAGGAAGGCACCGGAAGTGCCCGTGCTGGTATAAATATCCACCCTTGTAGAAAGGTCGCCCTCCCCGGTGGTGTCACCGCCGGGAAAAAACACCTGGTTGCCAATCACGGGCGCTGTTCCCTGATAATCCATTAAACAGCGCTTCTCGGAAAGCTTGAACTCGATGTTCCATTCGCCAGTTTGCGTGTCATATATTTCAACGACATCCGTCGTATGATAGGATACCATGTCAAAAGAATAGCCCCCAGCAACGATGATTTTACCCTCCACATAAGCTGCCATCTGCGCCGCACGTGACACTGCAAGGGTCTTTTCGCTCCACGTTCCATTTGCTATATTGTATATCAATATGCTGTTTGATGGGTCGCCGACACTGGCATCGAATCCCCCTATCAGCCAAATCTCGGTAGGGGTGACCACAGGGGATTGCTCGGTAGGCGTCGCTGCTGGAAAATTTTCAGATACCCATGTATCCGCCTCGGTATCGTAAATGCCCCATGCAGTGCCCCGCTTCAGCATGATTTTGTTGCCAAAACGGGCAATCGAAGCCGTCCCGGATGCGAACGGGATATCTGCGCCCATTGACCAGGTTGAAGTTTCGGTATCATAAATCTGAACCGTGGATGTTAATGTTTGAAGGTCGCTGCGCCCGCCCATAAAATAGGCTTTGTTGCCCACGCCAATCCCACGGATAAAAAATCTTGGACCGGCAGGGAAAGTATCGGTCGTCCATTGCTGGGTATTGATGTCGTAAATGTCCACCGTGTTCAAAAAAATGTGGTCGCCCGTCTCAGGGTCGTGGCTTATCCCACCGCCAAAAATCACCTTGTCGCCCGCCGCCGCAATGCCCGCCGTATAGCGTGGAGCGGAGAGGGTGGCCTGCGTCCAAATACCTGTGAGCGCATTGTAAATGTCCACCCGGTCAGAGAAGGTTTCTTCGTAGTCGAAGCAGCCGCCGCCAACGACGAGGACGTGTCCGTTGGCCACCATGGATGGGTGCCATCGGGCTTGGGAAAGCTCGGCAGTCGTCCATTGTTGGGCGCATAATTGCAGCGCAATGGCGCAGGAAAGGAAGGTAAGGGTTGATTTCATAAGTTGCTTTTTTAAAATGGTAAAATAATGACTGGATTTGTTCGCAAATCAATGGCCCTTTGCAAGGCTATCAATACTATCCAATGAATTGACCACGCTGCCTACGCCTTGTATTTGCCGCATAAATGCAATATTTGTCGGGGATGCATTTTCGATTACCAGCGTACCATTGTTTGTGATTTTCCCTAAAACAGTGATACCATCGAAGCGTCCTGTTTCCCCAAGTACCGTGAGGATAGCACCATTTTCAAGCGTTAGCGCTGTATTACCTTCCATCAATAGGGCATCAATGGGAGTTGCTTCGTTTTTTAGGACTGGGTAATATGCAGCGCCAGCAGGGATAATGACTTGTGTAAATTCGTCGGGCACACGGCCCTCACTCCAGTTGGCGGCGCAGTTCCATTCGGTGGTGCGACCGGGCTTGCCGCCCTGCCAGGTGGCGGTGGTCTGTGCAGAAAGGGAAATGCTGAGGCCGATGATGAGGGTAAGGATGGTGGCGATGGACAAGGTCAGATTTTTCATGATGGCTATTATTTTGATGATGGTTTGGAAAAGGTTGATTTCTTTTGCTGTTGATGTCACAAAGATGCCGGGCGAAGAGCCGCATTGGAAGCATTGTTTTCCCGTTGGCAGGTTTCGGTTTCCCGTTGACAATAATTAAATTCAGGCCCTATGCTTTCAGCCATTATCATTGAAGACAATTCGGACGCAGCCGAGAAACTGCAATTCCTGCTCACCAAATACTGCAATGGGAGCATCCAAATCCAGACGGTCGCCAGTTCCGGTCAGGCAGGTATTGCCGCCATCACCGAGCATCAGCCTGACCTCGTCTTCCTCGACATCGAACTGGGCGACATGACTGCCTTCGAAATGCTGGAGCGCATCGACCCCGTTGATTTTCAGGTCATTTTCACCACCGCCCACGACCACTACGCCATCAAGGCCATCCGCCACAGCGCCGTGGACTACCTCCAAAAGCCCATCGGCAGGGAGGAACTGCTGGCCGCCATCGCCCGTGCCGAACAAAGCCCGAACAGGATGCTGCAGGAGCAGGTGAGCATCCTCAACGTTGGAAAGGTTCAAAACACTTCCAGCGTTTTGCTCCCGGAAAAAATCGCCCTGACCACTGCCGACGGACTGATTTTCATCAAAATAGCCGACATCGTGCGCTGCGAGAGTGACCGCATGTACACCGTGGTTTCCTTAAAAAACAGCGAAAAAATCGTGGTCTCCAAGCCGATGGGCCAGTTGGAAGAAGTGCTGGATGGGCAGGGCTTTTTCAGGGTACACAATTCCCACCTCATCAACATGAACCATATCCGCCAGTTCGTGCGTACGGATGGTGGCTATGTGGTGATGGACGACGGGGCCACGGTGAGCGTGGCCCGCAATAGGAAAGACGATTTTCTTGAGCAGTTTTCCAAGTTTTAAGCAAAAACGACCCAATGGAAACCCGTTTTTACCAAAGGGAAAATGAAGTGGAAATAATAGAATCGTGCAGCCGTATTTTTACCAAAACGACCTGCTATGAAATTGCCAGTTTTTACCTGTTTGCTGTACCTGTTGCCCGTCCTGTGCCTGGGCCAAGTTGCTGACCCCGTGCTGGACTCACTGAAGCGCCCATTGCCGAACGGGGCCACCGTGCGCCAGCAAGTGGAGCGGATAGAGGCCATATTGTGGCTTATTTTCCAAAGGGAGGAATTTAGCTTTGAGCAATACCCGAAGCAATTGGACAGTATTTACTCCAATTATATAAAAGGGGAAAACAAAGACCGGGCTTTTGAAAAACGGGTGGCCGCCGAAGTGGCATTTTTCAACGGTAGCGCCATACTATTTGATGACCCCGAAGTAGCAAAGCCTCTCCTTGAATCCGCCATTCAGCAGTTTTCAGCATTGGGCGATTCCGCCAGTATGGTACATGGGTATGTCCAAATGTGCACTATCGCTTCCGTTATTGGCGACAGCCTGCTATTTGCTTCCAATAAGGACAAAGTGATGAACCTCCTACACCATGTCAAGGACACCTATTCAAAGGCATCAACCCTGAATAATATTGGGATTTGCGGCTATGATTTTGGTATGTACGCAGACGCCGTTGCCAATTATTTCGAGGCGCTTCGGTTGATTGAAAAGGAGCCACGCAAAGAAATGCAGGAGTATTTTACGAATATATACCATAACATAGCTGGTGTTTACAATCGGCTGGATGACGTTGAAAATGCGCTGATTTATGCCCAAAAAGCAATAGCGGCCACAGAAAACACCATTATTGACCCATCTGAGATATACCCCATGTTGGGTTGGATTTATGTAAAAAAACAAGATTATCAAAAGGCCCTTGAGGCGTTTTCAAACGCAGGTATAACACCGAACCATGTTTACGGCTCCATGCTTTTGGCACGGAAAAATCACGGCCTGGCCACCTGCTATCGGAATTTGGGCGAAATCGAAAAAGCATTACCCTTGGCACAATCAGCAGTCATGCTTAGTCCCATTTCCACTAATGTCCACTATGGTTCGGCAGCCATGCAGGAGTTGGCAGCCTGCGAGTTTGCCGTAGGCCGGGTAGATGATGCGCTCGACCATGCTATTTTGGCATTTCAATCATTTATCGAGGCAAAAAACAACCGGGGCGCACATGAATCCGC
>JBGSWN010000175.1:0-5185 GCA_041752395.1 Saprospiraceae bacterium
TCCACGGCAAAGCTGGTTTTTCCCTTAGCGTCGGGCTTCTCCTCCCCATCCACTTTCAAGGTCTCAAAAGGGAGGGAGGGGGAATTAATGGTCCATTCATACAAGGTCGAAGAAAGCTGGTCCACCTTACAGGGCATGGCATTGGTTTGGTACAATAAGTCGCTGCTGACGGTGACGATATCCTTGCAATACACATTGTCCATTGCCGCTTCAATCGTATAGGTCTCACCTACTGTCAGGTTCGCAACCGTGATGGTATGGGCCATATCGTCAAATTCCGCATCGACCACCGTTCCGTTCACGCTGACTACGGGGCTTTGGAGTGCCTTGTCAACTGAAAATTTTATCGCCACGGTCTGTTCTTTGTCCTCTTCGGGTGTTCCTTGGTTGAAATAATATATCAACGCAAGGGCCAAAGCACCAATGGCCACCAGGCTGGCGACGATGGTAAACGCCTTGGAACTGCTGCCGCTTTTTCTAGGAAGGTCAAGGTCTGGAGGATAGGATGGCGGACTCGTTGGGTTCTGCATCGGCTTCTCGTTCTTTGGAGCATTGCCGGGGGAGGGTTTCGCCTCTTTGGGATGCTCAATAGCGGGTGGTACCACTAT
Source organism: Saprospiraceae bacterium (assembly GCA_041752395.1). GTDB lineage: Bacteria > Bacteroidota > Bacteroidia > Chitinophagales > Saprospiraceae > UBA6168. Next base: position 609 of record JBGSWN010000175.1, read on the forward strand.
AATAGCCCCCTTGTCCTTTGACTCCGAACCCAGCGCAGCCACGCCTTTCCAGTTGGCCGACGGCACATTATCATGGTCAAAATGAGCGGCCCTCGTTTCCACCACCACCGTAACGTCGTACACATCCTCGGCGTAGCGGTCCTTTCCGTCAATGTATTTCACCGTCGAAATCTTCAGCGTCAGGCTCAACTGGCCTTTCCGCAGGGGCGTCACATCGTAGCGCCATTGCGCAAAATTGTCGAAATCCACTTCCTGTTCCGAGCGGTTCACGGTCTTGATGTCAAAGGCATCCTGTTGCTCGGAGAGCAACTGCACCTCCATCAGCTTCGACACTTTTATCTCCTCCACCTTCGCAAACTCCTCTTTTTCCATCCCCTTCATCAGCGCCTCCTTGATGGCCCCGATGCGGATGGTACAGCGGGTAGGCAGGCCCATCGGCATCCGCTGTGGGATATTGTGCATGAGCATCCCATGCCCCGAATGCTCGGCCCGCACAGCGGCATTGGTTTCGTAGTCCCGCAGTTTGCTCAGGAAGATGGTGATGGCATCCGTCAACTGGCCCTCCAATACCCTGATTTGGTCATACATCAGCGTATTGGCCAGCTTGGCACTTTGGATGCTGCTGTATTGCCTTCGCAATTGGATGACATCCCCGATGAGTTCGTTGGAACTGGCATGTTTTTCAAAAACATAGCTGTCCAGCAGCTTGACGGCTTCTTCAAGCTCGCCTTTGCCAAGCAGTTCATACATCCCACGAAGAAGGCCTTCTAGTTCCATATCGGATAAGGGTTATTGTTCGCCGCTAATATCTGTAGAAACTGGCAGTTTATGGTGTTTTTTTTGCGATGTGCAGCCCCTGATTCCTAATCCTAATAGTATCGGGAGAAACCTATATTCAGAAGCTCCTAAGTATGTGCATCCGTGGTGGACTCTATCAAAAAACTACGAAGACCCTGCCCGCTATGTCAATTCCCAACCACCATCACCTTCCCAACTTCCACCACCCCACCATCCCGCCACAGGCGGTAAAAATGCTGCCCTGCGGGCAAATGGGAAACCGAGTTCGCTCCTTCTTTTATCGCTTGGTCATATAGCTTTTGCCCCAGAATATTCAGTATCTCCAGACGGCAAGGCTGCTGCCCTGCGGCACTTTTCAGTTCAAACACCACCACCTCGCCAGCGGGCTGCGGATATACCTTGAGCATTGCAATAGGCACTGGCCTTGGCGGCTTCACAACGGTCGGCGACTTGATTTCCAGCTCCAAATTATTGGTGATGACCGCCTCATTGAAGTCAAAGAAAATGGCTGCCTTGTTCGAAATCACATCGCCGGGCACGAGGACGGGCTTGTGCCGGATGCGGAACTTCACGAAGCCGTGCGAGGCTGCTTCATTCACGTTGCTGTCCGGCAACATGATGTCTTTAAAGACGAATTTCAAGATATTGTTCCGCTCCAATTCCATGTGATAAGGGTGGCTAGATGCCCCCGCAATGATGCTTTCTATATCCAATAAACTGGACAAAGTATCAGTAACTACCACGTTGAAGGCCGTATCCGTGCCCGTGTTCTGGAAGCGGATTTGGTACTCGATGATGGAATCGGCGTGGATAAAGCGTTCGGTGAGGGTGCCTTGGGTGAAGGCACGTTTGTCGTTGGGGTCGTAGGCGCCAATATTAGACTGACATTCCCTAGTGGTTGAGAGTTCCCTGCTGGTATTGCTGCATTGATTGTCAGCTTGAGCAGTGAAATTGATACAATGGATTTGTCCAAGAGCAGCATCGCAGGATACTTCAACTTCTATCGTAAATAATTTGCTTTCATTGATACCAAGGCTACCGATATTTAACACCAATTCATTGCCATTCTGTGAAGCTATGGGTAGGCTGGCATTTTGGAAGATGAAAAATGAATCAAGCAGCACAGTCAGTTGCACGTTTTCGGCAGTGACGGTGCCAGTGTTTGTACAAGTAAAAAAATAAGTATTTGGGAAACATCTCCTTAAAAACGTTGTAGATGCATCTACTTCTAGGAGTGGACAATCCTTTGCTGCTTGTGCATTCAGTTCCACGGTGGTTGTATCTTGAATTGCGCTGAACATGGCGTACACAGGTTCGGGGCAACTTGTCCAGCACTCGTTTGGCGGGTTGGCAGCTACAGTGACCGTGTCATCATTGGTGAGCAGCCAAAAACTGCCGTCAGCGAATGTGGTAGCGTAAGTAGTGTGGTTTCCAAAAGCTTTGAGTTTCCATTTGTTCAATGGTTGTTCTTCTGGCTCATAATTGCAATTTTGATTTTCGTCAAATGTTAATAGGCCATTAATTACATGGGAATAAATTATCCCATTTGAATCAATTTTTGTTAAAATCTGGTCGTAATTGCCAATAATATTTTCATCGCCATAACCCAATATTATGCAACCTTTGTCACTAGTATAAGCAATATCAGATAAATTGTATGAACCTTGTATTTCAATAAATCGACTCCAGATAACTTCCCCTAGGCTATCTGTTTTGACTATATAAGGGTCTATCCCTGAATCGCCAATGTTCTGGTTTATAGTTTCTGAAACAATTGTAAACCCACCGTCAGGATTCCGAATAAATTGCCCTGCATAGTTCAATTCAACCTCCCCATAATGCTTTTCCCAGATTACGTTTCCATCCTCATCCAAATGAAGCAGAAATATTTTTAAGCCCGAACTGTCAATGATTTCCCCTGTAACATAAACCGTATTATTGCTGCCCATAAGAATTCCATTATAATCAATATGTCTAGCATAAGCTGAAAAATCTTTTATCCAAAGTATCTCCCCATTGCTATCCAATCTGGCGATGTAATTATTGTTAATAGAGCCTATTCCATACTTCCCATAAATAAAATAAGAATTGTCATCAGGAAAGGGTTGTACGAAACCATATCCCTCATAGGCAAGCGATAGCGAAGCCTGCCAAATTATCTCCCCAGTGGTATTAAACTTAGTAACTATGGGATTGAATGATCCATTTCTTGCGCCTACAACAATTATTTCTTCGTTTGAGAGAACTTTAAAATCTGAATTATGTACATTTAGCTGGTTGTACGAATATGTTTTAGACCATAAAACTGTGCCATTGCTTGAAATTTTAAAAATACTGGATGTACTGTTTTCATAATCCACACTTAAACAAATTACGGAATTGTCAGGTAAAATCCTCACACCTTGCAATTCATCTAGTTCAGGCAATTCAAAACCTATCTCTTCAACAACCTCTCCATCGTAATTGTACTTCTTTAACTTTAAGATAGAAATGCTATTTGAAAATTCTCGAAATGCCAAACGAAAACCATCGGTTTCAATTTTTAAATCATAATCACGGGGATTACTATGGCCAATCTGGTTTTCGTCTGTTTTCTCCCAAATGATGTTGCCGTAATAGTCAATCTTACAAATACCTTTCATGCTGTTGTCGTACAAAGAGATGTAGGCGTTCTCATTGGGGACTTCAAATACTTCTCTGCTATAGTCATTTTCTCCCGTACCAAATGATGTAATAAAACCTTGAGCATTAAGGGAAAAACTGGCAAGTGTAATAACAGAAAATATTGTAAGGTATCTCATAAAAAAAGCGTTTGTGGTCAAATTCTTGAGAAAATAGTTTCACGCTACTATCTCAGGGAGTATTAACTCTATACAAAAAACAAGCCTGTTTTTAAGTGGTTGGCCACAGGAGGAAGGTGGCGACATAACTACAAGCCAAGTGAACACTAAAACACACAACAAACATCCCCCCCAAAAAAACAAAAAAGGAGAACGCAGCCTCCGCCACGTCCTCCAATGAAGATATTTAATAATTCAATCTTGCTACACCTTCACGCCATTCGTAGAAGGTGCGGGTACGGTCATTTCAGATATGGCATTCGAGAGTTCACTGCCAATGGTGGGCGGTGCTTCCGCCGTTTTTGCCATAGGCGTTGCTTCCGCTGCCAATGGCGCAGGCACAGGCAACAACTCCACGTTCAGGCGGCCCGTCTTGCCCGCTTCCAGTTTCTTATTCGGGAAAGTAAAAGGCATATAATCCGGCGAAGTGAACTCGACGTCGAACTTGCCCGCCGACAGCGACAACTCGTATTTGCCCCGTTCGTCCGTGATGGTGAACTTGTCCGGCAGGCCGACCACGCCCACCCGGATGCCCGCCAGTGGGGTAGGGCGGGGCGCTCCTGTGAGGCGCACGAAGCCGCTCACGCCAGCCGGGTCCTTGCCACGCACCTCGTTTACCAGGTCATTGATGGTGAACTGCTTGCGGTTCACGGCGTCAAACTCGAAAATCACTTTTCCCAGTTCCAGCATCGGGTTCAGTTCCAGCAGGATGGCCTCCAAGGCATCGTTCATCGTCTTGGTGCCGAGGTAGGCCGCTTTTTCCTTGGCAATGAAATCCGCCCAAGCTGCCTCAAAAGCACTGCCCTTCGTAGCGAACAATTCCTTGAAATTCTCCTTGATAGCCTTTGCCGCCAACAGTTGTTCCCACTTGCCAGTCAGGTAGGTATTGCCCTTGTCAATGAATTTCGAGACCGAGCCCCAGTCCTCGCTGTTGGGGGA
>JBGSWN010000176.1:0-42201 GCA_041752395.1 Saprospiraceae bacterium
TGCAAATGCCGGTTTGGTTGGCGTTGTACCGCTTTTTCCCCGCCAGCATTGAGTTCCGGCAGGCCGGGTTCCTTTGGGCCACCGACCTTTCCAGCTATGATGTGGCATATTGGCTGCCCTTCGAAATTCCATTTTATGGGCAGCATGTGAGCTTGTTCACCTTGCTTTGGGTCATCACCACCATCATGTACACCCATTATAACATGCAAAACATGGACATGGGCGGCATGGGCGGCGGCGCCAATGCCAAGATGATGAAGTACATGCAATATGGTATGCCCGTTTTCTTCCTGTTTTTCTTCAATAATTTTGCGTCGGGTCTCACGCTCTACCTCGTGTTCAGCAACGTGTTGAATATCGCCCAGACTTTGGTGACGAAAAACTGGATTATCAACCATGATAAAATAAAACTGCAGCTCGAAGCCAATCGAAACAAGCCGAAGAAGAAAGGCGGAATCCAGTCGAGGCTGGAGGAAGCCATGAAGCAGCAGCAGGCCATCGCCGCACAGCGGGACGCAGCTGCGAAAAAGAAGAAATAAGGCATGATTGCTGAATTGTTGGATTGTTTTATAGTTATTCGACGCAAAAACAATCCAACAAATCAGCAATTCAACAATCATTCAAGATGAAACTTCAAATACTCCTTCCTATTTGCGCTTTGGTAATCGTTTTCCTTTTTGCTTGCAACCGCAAAACGACTCCCCCCGCAACGCCTACCCCACCAACGACCGGCATGACACCCAAACCGGGGGGTGACCGTCCAGAAACGGAACAAGTCAAAGAATCCTATCAAGTAGCGGGCTATCAAAAAACGGCTTGTTTTGGCAAATGCCCCGTTTATCAGGTGAAGTTTTTTTCCGATGGAAAAGTGACCTGGTACGGTCAGAACAACGTGGAACGAATGGGCAGCTACGAGTCACGTGCGGATGAAAAAATGCTCGCCGACATCCGATACCATGCTCATGAAGCCAACTATTGGGATTTTGCCAGCAGGTACCCGACCGACCAGAAGATAGCCGACTTGCCTAGTACCGTCACCTTCATCCGCACCGGCGACATGGAGAAAACGGTGGTAAATACCTACCAAGGGCCTGCGGAATTGGAGGCATTTCAGACCTACCTCGAAGGCGTCATCAGCAGCCTGAAATGGCAGCCGACGAAGGGGAAGTGATGCTTAATTTACAAAAGTATCAAGGGGTAGTAATACGCAGCGCATCACCACCCTTTTTTTTCTTCGTTAAATTTCCATTGACTCTTGTAAAAATGTGGATTTTTAGTTTTGAAATGACCATCTTTGGACTTCATTCGCACGTAGGTCTCAATTTTCACCCATTCTAATTTTCTCTGGCTACGCACTATTTGGACACCAAGCAAAATCTGCTGAACTATCAGCTTTGACGAGTGTTTAATCTTTGTTCTTCATTTTTTGAAACTAGTGTTATGCGAATCAAGTACCGACTCAAACGGCTTTACCTTAAGCATGGAAAAAAAGCCTTGATAATTTTCCTCGTCTATTTCGTCACGAAATGGACCCTGACCATAGTGTTCGGTGCCAAGATTGTGGCTGCCATCAACAACTGGGTAGGCTAATTTCACCCAAACTGCCTGCATTTACTGCTCAATGACTACCTTCACATTTGCCTCTGCCGAGGCTTTCTCATAAAATACCTTTCTGAAATAGCTGAGACCTGCATGAAGCCAAGCTTTATCGGCCAATTAATAAGCGGTAGAGGCGTCTGTTAATGGATAAATATTTTGACGGCAGGCATTGGAAACAACGGCTATCAAGATGGATTTGACTAATTTTGCACCTGATTTTTCTTAGTTATCAAGATTTGGAACATAAGCGATGACCAACTTTTTAGTTTAAGCGATAAGTATTTTGGATAAAATGAACGACGCAACATTGGATTTGGCCAAAGAACGTGGGCTTGCCGGCATACTTCCCAAGCAGTTGGATTACCTGCTCCGAGTTTACCTGTTAGGGGTGTTGGGCTTCACCATTTTCCGTGCAATTTTACTGCTGCAGGAGTTCCATCAACTCCATTTTCTGCCGACTGGCCAAGGTATTTGGCTGGTCACCAAGGCATTCCTGATGGGCCTCCGCTTCGATACCGTGGTGATGGGCTACCTGCTCACCTTACCGTTCCTGTTCTTGGCGATTGACGCCATGGCGGGTTGGAACAGCAAATTGGTTTACCGCATCGTCAATGGGCTGGTACTTGTGGGCGTGGTGGCTGTCTTGTTCATCCATGCGACCGACCTGCCGTTTTTTCACCATTTTTATACACGGCTGACGACCTCAGTCATGATTTCGACCTTCACGGGCCAGTCAGGCAGTATGCTCAGCGGGATGATACTGCAAGAATGGCGTTTCGTTTGGCCGCTTATCCCTTTTTTCATCTTGACTGTCTTGTTTTTCAAAAAGACCCAGCAACTGTTCCGCAATATTTTATGTAAAAATGAAAGCAGCCCGACCGGTTCCATCAAATGGTTTGTGGCTTTTGGTGCCCTGATTTTCTTTGGCATTTGGGGGCGGTTTTCGTTTGATTCGCATTTGGCGGCCAGTACGGCCTATGATTCCGACTACGGCTTCATCAACATGCTCGGCCTGAACCCTGCCTACACCTTTACCCAGAGTTACGTCAATTCCAAGACCGACGCCAAAAACGTCCGCCTGATGGGCGATGGCGAGGCGGTGCGCAACGTGCAACAGTTCCTCCATATCCCAGCGGCACAGGAGTTCGATTCACCGATTGCCAGGGCGGTGACCTTCCCCGACACTTTGGCCACGAAACCGAACGTCGTGGTGGTCATCATGGAGAGCATGAGCGCCAACAAGATGGGCCGCTACGGGAATACCAACAACCTCACCCCGTTCATGGACAGCCTCGCCACGCAGAGCATTGCTTTCGACAGCATTTTCACGGTGGGCATCCATACGTTTGCAGGGGTGTACGCCACGCTGTTTTCGCACCAAGTGGTGAAGCGCAAGCACCCGCTGGACAAGGTGGTGCCGATGTCCGGCATATCCAATACCTTGAAGCGGCACGGCTACTCGACCATCTATTTCACCACCCACGACAAGGGTTTCGACAATGTGAACGCCTTCCTGACGGCTAATGATTTTGACCAAATCGTTTCGAAAGATGATTATCCGAAGGAGCGAGTCCTGAGCGCCCTCGGCGTATCCGACGACTACCTTTACCAACATGCCCTCGGCGACATGGACCGCCTGAGCAAAAAAGGAAACCCCTTCTTCGCCGCCATCATGACGGGCAGCGACCACGGGCCGTTTGTTATCCCGAGCTATTTCCACCCAAAACATGAAGACGCCGTGCTGGGCGTGGTGGAATACGTGGACTGGTCGGTGCGGCAGTTCCTGACCGAGGCTTCCAAGAAGCCCTGGTTCGACAATACCCTCTTCGTCTTCGTGGCCGACCACGGCACCTCGCTTGACAAGCGCTACGACATGCCGCTCAGCTACCTGCATTCGCCGCTTATTTTCTATTCCCCAAAACTGCTCGGCGAACCCCGCCGCATCGAGCAATTGGGCAGTCAAGTTGACGTATTTCCTACCATTATGGGCTTGCTCAAACAGCCCTATATCAACAATACCCTCGGCATTGACCTCTTCCGGGAGCAACGCCCATTCGCCTGCTCCTATGCCGACGATAAATGGGTCGTGCTGAACACGGAGTACATGTACGTGGCCCGTGACAACGGCGTCAACAGCCTCTACCACTATCGCACCGGCGATGTGAAGGATTATTCCAAAGCCCTGCCCGAACTGATGGAGCAGATGCAGACCTACGGAAAAAGTGTTTTCCAGACGACGCAGTGGCTGCGGCATAATGGGAAGCAGGTGGAGCAATAGGAGTTGGCAGTCGGGGGCTGCTAGCTTGGTACTTTGCAGCCCGTCCACACCCTGCGCATCACCTACGGCTGGAACCTTGTGCCGCTGGAAGGTATCGCCCCCGGCCTTTAGTTTTACGAAGTGCGGGATGAAGGGAAAGTGCTAAAGACTGGAAAGCTAGTGGTAGTGGAATGACAGAAAACCATAAAACTCGGCACTGACTGCCCACTGCCAACTGCCAAACTGCCAACTTCACCCCAACCCCGCCACCACCTTCTCCGCCAGCCCCAAGTTCGTGCTCTGCGAGAGCCGCACCCGTCGCACGGGTTTGTCCCAAGCATCCGCCAAGGCTGCCCAGACGTGGTAGTTGCCACCGCTGTCCCGCTCACAGAAGACGCCGAGGGGCAGGTCATCTCCCATCATTTTACGCAGTTTGCGTTCTACGTTGGTCACGGCGGAGGTGTTCGGTACATGGAGCTGCTGCTGGATGAGGCGTCGGGTTTCGAGGTCGTCGGAGCAGCACAGGTAGGCTAGCACGCCCTGCGCTGGGGCCGGCACAAATTCCCGCACGTTGAGGTTGATTTTTTCAAAACCCACCAAATCCAAGCGGAGGCGAGCAAGGTCGGCATTCGCCAAAATGACGGCATCGAAATCGCCGGAGCGGAGTTGGTCGAGTAGGGTAGGGGTGTCGTTGTGACTGTCCACGAACTGCACATCGGGTCGGTAGCCGAGCAACTGCGCCCTGCGGTTCGCTGTGGAGGCACTGACGAGAGCGCCGTTTTTTAATCCAAATAACTGGTTGGCCGCCTCGCCTTGCCGGAGGAGGAGGCAGTCGGCAGCGTCTTCCCGGAAACTGAGGCCCGCAATCACGAGGCCAACCGGCTGTATGGTGGGCAGGTCGCTGAGGGAATCCACGGTCATGTCCAAGTCGCCCCGCAGCAGCGCCGTTGCTATTTCCGCCGTGTTTGCAAAGCTGACCAATTCGGCCTCCACGCCTTTTTTTTCCAAAGAGGACTTGGTGTAGTCGGCCTGCCAAATAGCCAGTGGACTGTTCCCTGCCCCAATTTTTATTTTCTTCAAAATGCTTTTTTGGGAGCAAAATTACTCGCCAAAACCAGAAAGGTTTGCCAATTACCAAAAAACTGCCAACTGCTAACTGCCACCTGCCAACTGCCACCTATCTTTGCGCCCATGCAAATCGCAGCCAAAGAAATAGCTCGAATGCTCGGAGGCACCCTGGAGGGCGACGGCGAGGTATTGGTGAGCAAGCCAGGCAAAATCGAGCAGGGAGGCCCCGGCACCCTCACGTTCTTGGCCAATCCCCGCTACGAGCAATATGCCTACACGACCCCAGCGGCTGCCGTGCTGGTTCCCCGTGATTTTTCCCCAACTCAAGCAATTGCCGCATCCGCCCTCATCCGGGTGGACGATGTCTATAACTCGCTCCGCATTTTGATGGAGAAATTCGGGGGGCAAATCCAGAACGGAAGCGGCATTTCTGACCGGGCTTTCCTCCATCCGACGGTGGTTTTGGGCGAAGGCGTCTCCGTTGGAATGTTCAGCGTGGTGGAGGAAGGAGCGACCATTGCCGAAGGCACCGACATCCATGCGCAGGTTTTTTTGGGTAAAAATGTGACGGTGGGCAAGAACTGCCAGATTTACCCCGGCGTCAAGATTTACCACGATTCTGTCATTGGCGACAACTGCATTTTGCACAGCAACGTGGTCATTGGCAGCGACGGTTTTGGTTTCGTTCCGCAAGCAGATGGCAGTTTCCTCAAGCTCCCGCAGCTCGGCAACGTGGTGCTGGAAGCCGACGTGGAAATCGGTTCCAACTCGACCATTGACCGGGCGACGATGGGCAGCACCTTCATTCGCCAAGGCGTTAAACTCGACAACCTTGTGATGGTGGCACACAATGTGGACCTCGGTGAGCATACCGTGGTGGCGGCGCAGGCAGGTTTTGCGGGCAGCACCAAAATCGGAAAACATTGCCGAATCGGTGGCCAAGCGGGCTTCGTTGGCCATATCGAAGTAGCCGATGGTACGCAGGTGCAAGCGCAGAGCGGGGTAGCGGCTTCGGTGAAAACGCCTGGCACGGCGTTGTATGGTTCGCCCGCTTTGCCCTACAATGACTATCTTCGCTCCTACGCCGTTTTCAAGAAACTACCTGAACTGTTTAGAAAAATAAATGAACTATTAAAAGGGAAGAGGAACGAGGAATGAGGGATGAAGCTTTACGTTTTCATCCCCCACACCTCATCCCTCATCCCTCTCAGCGACTATGAATCAGCATACCATAAAACAGCCAGTGACCATCAAAGGCATCGGCTTGCACACCGGCCACGATGTGACGATGACCTTCCGCCCGGCGGATGCGGGTCATGGCGTCAAATTCCAACGGATAGATTTGAGCGAAAAACCCAGCATCAAGGCGGATGTGAGCCAGGTGGTGTCCACTTTGCGGGGCACGACCATCCAACAGGGGAACGCCCATGTCAGCACGGTGGAACATGCGATGGCGGCGCTTTTTGGTTTGTGCATTGACAATGTGCTCATCGAAATTGATGGCCCGGAAGTGCCCATCCTCGATGGCAGTGCGGCGCTGTTCGTTCGGGCACTGGAGGAAGCTGGCCTCGAAGAACAAGTTGAGGAGCGGGAGTACCTCGAAATCACGGAACCCATCCGATTCTACGACGAGGCGACCGGGACGGAGCTGATGGCCATGCCTGCTGACAATTTTCAGGTAACGACGATGATTGATTTCAACTCGAAAATCCTCGGGCAGCAGTATGCTTCGCTGTCCAGCGAGGAGGATTTTGCTTCGGAAATAGCGCCCTGCCGCACTTTCGTTTTCCTGCATGAACTGGAGTACCTCGTTGACCACAACCTGATAAAAGGCGGCGATTTGAGCAACGCCATCGTCATCGTTGACCGCTTGATGACGCAGGAGGATTTGGATGCTTTGGCCAAAAAGCTGAACAAGCCAAGCGTGAAGATTGACAAAGAGGGCATCCTGAACACGATCGAAATGTATTTCAACAACGAGCCCGCCCGCCACAAACTGCTGGATGTGTTGGGCGATTTGGCGCTGGTTGGCAAGCCGATTCGGGGGAAAATCGTGGCGACCAAGCCGGGCCACACGGCCAATATAGAATTTGCGAAGCTGCTCAAAAAAGCATGGCTGGAACAGCGCCGCATGAAGGGTGTACCGAAGTACGACCCGAACGCGGAGCCAGTTTACAACACAATGGAAGTGGCCAAATATCTGCCGCACCGCTACCCGTTTTTGTTGGTGGATAAAATCATCGAAATCTCTGACAACCATGTGGTTGGGGTGAAAAACGTGACGTTCAACGAGGCGTTTTTTCAGGGGCATTTCCCAGGGAATCCAGTGTTTCCGGGCGTTTTGCAAATAGAGGCGCTTGCGCAAGCAGGTGGAATCCTCGCTCTGTCGAAAGTCGGTGACCCCGGCAATTGGGACACCTATTTTGTGAAAATAGACGGCGTGAAATTTAAGAACAAGGTTTCGCCGGGCGATACCCTGATTTTGAAAATGGAACTCACAGCGCCCATCCGTCGGGGCCTGGTGCAGATGCACGGCACGGCGTATGTGGGCAACAAATTGGTGTCGGAAGGGGAACTGACCGCCCAGATTGTGCGGCGCACGGAGAAGCAGGAGGCGGTGCTTGAAAAGGAGGCATGAAATGGAAGTTTTGCCGACCTTTTTGAAAAACATCATTTTAACAGACAATAAAAAGAAGCGTATTTAGTTAAAATGACGTTAAGAAAAAACAAGAAACCCAAGCCGAGGGATAATTGACCAATTTGAAAGGACAAGTTAAAAAAGCACTACGAACACAGTTACCCGTCAATTTGAAAGGCAAAAGGCACACATTCTAGAACAAGCCGCTGACTATCAATATTTTATGCAAGCCTTGACCAACTTTATTTTGACAGAAACAGCAAGTAATTAACCAGCTTTTTTAAAAAGAATTCGCAATAAGACGACTTTACATCCTTCATTCTGCTACATTATTTTCTCTCCTTTTCAGTGTCCCTTCAATTGAACGAAGCAAAACTTGTTCATGTTGGAGTGGTTTCTGAAAGTTTTGGTTTCTACTTTGATTTAGTTCGCCAAGGAGCAATTTCGAGAATACCAACTATTAACTTTTCAATTTTTCTGATGAAAATAACTACGGAGCAGCCAGCTGTTTTACCACACCTCAACGGCAGTAGCCATATCATGCGATACATCCACCCAGACGCCCAAATCGGCCAAAACGTCACCATCGAACCATTCACTACCATCGGACGGGACGTTGTCATCGGCGATGATACTTGGATAGGGCCGAACGTGACCATCATGGACGGTTCCCGCATCGGCAACGGCTGCAAAATCTTTCCCGGCGCAGTCGTAGGTGCCGTACCGCAAGACCTCAAATTCAAAGGAGAATACAGCCTCGTCGAACTGGGCAACAACGTCATCGTGCGGGAGTACGTGACGCTGAACCGGGGCACAAAAGCCAGCCAAACCACCACCATCGGTGCGGGAACGCTGCTCATGGCCTACGTCCACGTAGCGCACGATTGCCATATCGGCAAAAGCTGTGTCGTGGCCAATGGCGTGACTATGGCCGGACATATTGAAGTAGAAGACTACGTGACGCTGGGCGGCCTCAGTGCCGTTCACCAGTTCGTGAAAATAGGTGCTCATGCCTTCGTGGGCGGCGGTTCCTTGATTCGCAAGGACATTCCACCCTTCGTCAAAGCTGCCCGTGAGCCGCTTTCTTATGCGGGTGTCAACTCTGTCGGCTTGCGCCGCCGGGGCTTCACGCCGGAGCAAATCCACGTCATTCAGGACGTTTACCGCATCCTCTTCGTAAAAGGCTACAACACCACGCAGGCCATCGAACTCATCGAAACGGAAATCGAGGCCACCATCGAGCGTGATTATATCCTCGAATTCCTCCGCCGTGCCGACCGAGGCATCATGCGGGGGTTCCAGGGGCTCACCGGAAAGAAGGGATAGTGTTTAGGGATGAGGAATGAAATAATCATACCTCATCCCTTTTCTTACCTTTGCCTGCATCACCAGCAGGAATCCATGCACAAAGAGACAGAACATTTGGCCAGCAAAACCAGGATTTACAGACGCTTACACCGGTTTGTGGCAATTCCATTGTTTGTATTTATGTTCATCATCGGTTTGTCTGGAGTGCTTTTGGGTTGGAAAAAACAAGCTGAACTAGCGCCACCTACCCAAAAAGGCTCGACGCTGGATGCCACCAATTGGCTTTCCATTGACAGTTTGCAGAAAATTGCCATCCGCTTTGTGCAGGACAGCCTGCAACTGGACCTGCATATTGACCGCATTGACATCCGCCCGGACAAGGGCATTGCGAAAGTGGTTTTCGTAAAACATTACACTGAATTGCAATTGGATTGTGCCACTGGCAAACTACTATCGAACAAGCTCCGCCTTCACGATTTCGTCGAGCATATCCATGATGGAACCATCATTGACCGCCTGCTCGGCACAGAAAAAGAACAGGTAAAAATCAGTTACACCACCCTCACTTCCATAGGTTTGATGGTACTCGCCTTCAGTGGGTTTTGGATGTGGCTCAACCCCAAGCGGATGCGAAAACTCAAATCGAGCAACCATTCCTAATGTCAGCATTACTCGAAAAAAAGTTGGGGATAATCGAACGCCTAGCCCGTGGAAGCGTGCTGAGTCGGTTGCTGAACAACCCGCTACGGTATATTTCTGCCATCAGCTATTGGCGGTTGATTTATCCACTGACTAAGCAGGGCAGATTTGCACAGGCCCGTACTTTTTTCGATACAGAGATGGAGGTGGTGCTGCCGTCGGCCACCGAAATTTACCTTTTTGGGGCAAAAACGCACGACTCTGAAATCCGGCTTGCCCGTTTTTTGATGAAAAACCTAAAGCATGGCGATACCTTCTGTGATGTGGGGGCGCATTTTGGGTATTTTTCTTTGCTTGCTTCGCAAATGGTGGGGGAAAATGGGCAAGTTTTGGCCTTTGAAGCCTCCCTTTCCACCTTTGATATTTTGCAAAAAAACACCGCACCTTTTCAAAATATAAAACCCCTGCACCGGGCTGCATCCGATGAAGCTAAAACGCTGGTAATCAATGAGTTTCCACCGCTTTTTTCCGAGTACAATTCATTGGTGTTGCCCGAAATGAAAAATGCAGCTTGGATGAAAAACAACCCTGCCCAAACCATTGAGGTGGTTGGAGTACGCTTGGATGATTTTTTTACCGGAGGAAAAACAAATCCCCACATCGTGAAAGTGGACGTGGAGGGTGCCGAGCCGCAGGTGCTAGGCGGCATGGAGCAGTTTCTTCGCAAAGAATCGCCGCTCGTGGTGATGGAATACCTGCTTTCCAATGGACAAAATGAGGCACACCGCCAGGCAGTAGCTTTTGCCCAAACGATTGGCTATGCGCTTTTTAGGATAAAAAATGATGGCGTCTTGGAGGCTTGCGACAATATTGAGGCAGCGATGAAGGCACAAGGATTGGACTCAGACAATATCGTCTTCCGCAAAAAATGACGAGCATATCTGCCGCCTTACCGTCATTTCAAAAAAAAATGCACCTACTTAGGCTCGTTGTGCGATATTTGCAAGCAGCTTATTTGCCAACTTGAAGTTCTTTTGGATGAAATATTTCACCACCATCCTTTTTTTACTGGTCTTTTCAGCCGTGTCCTTGCAGGCCCAGGGCGTTCGCCGACTGCTGCTCTTCGCTGCCGATACCACCAATAACGACCTCAAGCTCCAGCGCCAGTGGCTGCAAGCCGACTCTGCTGGCGTGGTTCAGCGTGACATTTGGATTGCCATTTTTGTCGATGCCCGCACCTTCCGCCGGATGTACGACCATCACGATGTTGACCGGGATGAATTTACCCTGATTTTGATGCGAAAAGATGGCACGGAGCAGTTTCGTTCGGAAAAGCCAGTGCCACTAAAGGATTTGTTTGGATTGATAGACCTACCGCCTGCTCAGGCCACCGAGATTGGTAACAACAAGCCTAAGACCAACCAGAACAAGTAACTTTGCCCTATCTCGAAGCTCGAAACTCACCACTCGAAACTTTATTTTAATACCACCATTCCCACCTGCTTCATCAGTTCGTTTCGCATTTCGATAAGTTTCATTTGCACCTTCATCAATCGAATGAGTTGGGTAGCGTCATCGGAAGCGAGGGACTTCATTTCCGTCTGATTTTTCTCGCAAAGCCTAATCACTTTACGCAGTTTGAATTGCAGCAATGCGCTCAGGCTGTCCTTGTTGAAGTTCTCTTCGGGCATTTTTTGCGAAGACAAATAAAGTTCCCGCTCTGCCCAGCCTGGGCTGTATTCCCAAGGTGAATGCAGTAAATCCAACGCTAACTCGCTGATAGTCTGGTCGTTGTGGCCGACAAAATGCTGGGTAGTGATGGGTGTTTTATCCAAGACAAGCTGCAGGGCTTCCTTCGCAAGACGCAGGTAATCTGGATTGTCAAAATCCTCCAATACATCCTCAATATTGCCGAGCACGAACTCTGCCACGGTCATGTTTTCCTTTTCGTCGTAAATCTTGCCCCCGGCCTCCACCAAAATCCGCACGATGTCCCGCTCTTGGAATTCGTGTGCAGCGGCCTGTTTTTTGGGTGGTGAAAATGGAACTGCTTCATCGAATTCAGGTGGTGCTTCCGACGGAAACTCTCCATCTTCTGGTACAATATTGACCCTGACTTCCGATTTTTTCCGTTTGTCAGTATCCCGTTTTTGAAGGATTTGAACCACGGCCTTGTTCGTCTCCGACACCAGCACGGCCTCTTCCAATTCCATCACCCGTGCGCACTCTTTCACATAAAACGAGCGCTTGAAGGGGTCAGGCACTCGGCTGATGCTCTCCACGATGTCCCGAACGAGACCCGCTTTTTTCACGGGGTCGCCCTTGGTTTCCGCCAGCAGGAGGGTGGTTTTGAAGAGGATAAAATCCTTTGACTCTTTCTCGATAAACTCCTGAAAAGCCGTGGCGCCTACTTTTTGGAGGTAGCTGTCCGGGTCATCGCCATCGGGCAGCAGCACCACCCGCACGTTCATGTCCTTTTCCAGCACCATGTCGAGGCCACGGAGGGCGGCCTTCACCCCCGCAGCGTCGCCGTCGTAGAGGATTTTTATGTTGGGGGTGAAACGCTTGATGAGCGCAATCTGCCCATCGGTGAGGGAGGTGCCGGAGCTGGCCACCACATTTTCGATGCCTGCCTGGTGCAGGGAAATCACGTCGGTGTAGCCTTCCACCAAGATGCATTCGTCGGCCTTGCGAATGGCCGTTTTTGCGAAGAAAACCCCGTAAAGGTTCTTGTTTTTGACGTAAATCTCGGTCTCCGGTGAGTTGATGTACTTGGGCGCTTTGGCGTCCTTTTCCATGATCCGCCCGGCGAAGGCGATGGGTTTTCCGCTCAAGTTGTGGATGGTGAACATCACCCGGTTGCGGAAGAAATCCTTGTCGTATTGTGAAGCGAGGCCGAGTTTTTTGATAAAATCGAGCTTGTAGCCTGCCTGCGTGGCTTTTTTTACAAAAGCCTCGTATTCGTTGGGCGCATAGCCAAGGCCAAATTTACGAATCGTGTCCTCCCGAAAGCCCCGTCCTTTGAAATAGCTGAGGCCCACACTTTTGCCCATGTCCGTCTCGAAAAGCTGGTCTTGGTAAAACTGCTGCGCAAAGCCGTTGAGGATGTAAAGGCTTTCCTCGGCCTGTTGTTGGAGTACGGCTTCGGGCGTAAGTTGCACCTCCTCCACTTCAATGCGGTACTTGCGGGCAAGGTAGCGCAGTGAGTCAGGGTACGATAGGTGCTCGTGCTCCATGATGAACTTTGCAGGGTCACCAGCCTTGCCGCATCCGAAGCATTTGAAGATGTTTTTGGCAGGGGAGACGGTGAAGGACGGCGTTTTTTCGTTGTGAAATGGGCACAGGCCAATCATGTTCACACCCCGTCGCCGCAGGTTGACAAAGTCCTGAATCACATCCTCGATTTTTGCGGTTTCGAGGATTTCTTGCACTGTTTTCTGTGGAATCAAAGGAAAAGTCAGTTATTTTTTATGCTAAAAATAGTGTCAGGCAACTTCGACGCCTGTGTGTGCGTTATTTTGATAACATTTTTCACACCACATCACGATGTCAACAAAAGTAGTTTATTTTTAAAAACTCGAATAGCGCACCCATTTGTTGACGATGCTTTTTCGGCCTAACGTTTCAAGCGAGAAAAAGGCCACCATACTATTTGGAACTTACCAACTGAGAATCAGCCCTTTACGATTGAGTTAGAAATATTTTTTACGAAACTTATGCTTTCGATGTGTGGAGTTTTTGATGTCCTTGCATCTTTAGTTTGTCTTTAACGATGAACAAACAGCGGACAAAAAGCGCACATCGCAAGGCAGAAAACAAATACCGATGAGAAGGCTTAAAAACGAATTTTCTCCTACCAGTACAAGGACAAATTCCTTTTCTACACAATACCATTTTACCGAAAAATATAATTGGGTGTTCTCATAGTGTGTGGGCTGCCCCGCTACTTCGTGTGGCTGGGGCAGTTTTTTCACCTAAAGCATTGAGTTAAAAGTAACTCGACAGCTTGTGACAGCAATCAATTTGAAATAATAAAAACCAACGTTTGAGATAAATCCGAGAGCCTCCCACCTTGGGTTTTAATTCTCAAAACGGAAAAATTATTGGGTGTTCTCATAGTGTGTGGAACCAGCCCGAAACCCTTTGGGGTGTAGGGCTGGTTTTTCTTTAATGTTTGTATTGTTGTCTCTAAAAGTTAAACAACACAGCAAATCAACCATCCAACAAATTTATTAATAAGTCTAAATAGTGGGTGTTCTAATAGTGTGTGGGACTACCCTGAAACCTTCGGGCGTAGGGGTAGTTTTCTTTTATCTTGAACATCTTTGTGATAAAAAACAAAGCCCCGGCGATTTGAATCGTCGGGGCTTTTCAGTTTTTGACATTTTGGCTAAACCGCTACGCCATACTCCCGCAGTGCACTGTTCAAAGACACCTTTTTGTCCGTGCTTTCCGTCCGTTTTCCAATAATTAAGGCACAAGCCACTTGGTACTCGCCTGCCGGGAATTTCTTGGCATAAGTGCCAGGTATCACCACGGAACGAGCAGGCACTCGACCTTTGTGAACAATCGGCTCAGGACCAGTTACGTCAATGATGTGCGTAGATTGCGTGAGCACAACATTTGCACCAAGGACGCATTCCCGCTCTACCCGAACGCCCTCCACCACGATGCAGCGGGAACCAATGAAACATTCATCTTCGATAATGGTCGGGGCAGCCTGTGGTGGTTCTAGCACACCGCCAATGCCCACACCGCCGCTGAGGTGGACGTTCTTACCGATTTGGGCGCAAGAGCCAACCGTGGCCCAAGTATCTACCATCGTGCCAGCGCCCACGTAGGCACCGATGTTGACATAACTCGGCATCAAAATAACGCCCGGCTCCAAAAAACAGCCATGCCGAGCGATGGCATGTGGCGCTACCCGGACGCCTTGCGCAGCAAAACCTTTTTTTAGTGGAATTTTATCGTAAAACTCAAAGGGTGGCGCTTCGATGGTCTCCATTTTTTGGATGGGGAAGTATAGGATGACGGCTTTTTTTACCCAGTCATTTACCTTCCATTCGCCACCGGCAGTAGGTTCGGCTACCCGCAGTTTTCCTGTATCCAGCAGGGAAACTACTTCCCGAATGGTGGCTTGTACTGATTGGTCAGTAAGCATGGAACGATCTTCCCATGCAGAATTGATGGTACTTTCTAATTTAGACATAGGGGAGAATGTGGTACAACGGTTTGGGTTGAGGTAAACGAATTTCATACCTCATACCTCACGCCTCATACCTATTTGATAAGTTCTTCTGGTTTGATTTCGTTGTCTTGAACAGGGTAGGCGGTAGGATAGTCGCTTTTTAGCAGGTATTGCGCAGCGATCGCTTCTTGTTTGGAGGTGTAGGCACCAGCCCGCAACTTGTAATAAGGCTTGGATTGTATCCAGTCGGCAGCGATATTTGGATAAAGCGATTCGAATTTTTTGAGGGCCTCTTCTACCCGTTGGCGGTCGGTGGTAGCGAGTATTTGGATGCGCCAGCCAGAAACGGTCTTGGTGCTTTTGTTGCCATCCACGTAGCGTTTCATCAAAGAAGAAATGGCTGGATCCACTTTTTCATTGATATTACCCTGAGCCTGAGCGCTGCCAAAGCAAATGGCTAACAGGACGAGTGGTAAGATGAATTTTTTCATGGCCTTTCTCAATTTGATTGATGATCAATTGTTTACAATCTCAGCTCCCGATGAAGTACCGATGCGATCAGCGCCAGCAGCAACCAGTTCTTCCGCAAGTTTGCGGTCACGGATGCCGCCCGATGCTTTGATTTTTATGCTAGTGGGGAGTTTTTTACGGAGCAAATCAACTATTTTTACAGAAGCCCCTTTGCCGTTTATGCCTGTTGAGGTTTTAACAAAATTGACTTTGACCTCGGTTGCCATTTCGCAAAGCTTGGTGATTTCAAGTTCTGTGAGTAGGCCAGTTTCGAGGATGAGCTTAATGATTTTGCCCCGCATTTGACAAGCCATTGCCATGGAGTCAATTTCGTTGCGGACGTAGTTCCACTGCTTGCTTTTTACGGCGCAAATATTGATGACACAATCAAGTTCGGTAGCGCCTTCGTCAATGGCCTTTTTGATTTCTTCGACCTTCGCTGGGGTAGCAGAGTAACCCATCGGAAACCCAACTACGGTGCAAGTGGTCACGGAGCTTCCCTCCAACTCCTTCACAGCATCCTTTACGAAAAATGGGGGAACGCACACTGCTGCAAATCCGTGCGTTTTGGCGTCCTCGCACAACTTCTTTATGTCAGCAATAGTCGTGTCAGGTTTCAGAATTGTGGAATCAATAAACCGAGCTAAGTCCATAAGTCTTCGTAGAATACTAACGTTGAGCAGTCTGTGGCGAAATTATTTTCGCTTTTCAGATGGTTTCCCGATAGCGGGGCCAAGGTAAGGCAAAAAATAATTAATCAAGGTGGTAGATTTGATGCATTGGTTATTTTATCCACAGTTTTTTTTCTTATAATTAACATTAATCTTGAGGGTCTATCTAGGTGATTTTTGGAAATAAACCATTGGTTGTCAAAGAAATAGACTTCAAGGATTTTGTCGTTTCAGGATAGGGCAAGGAAGCTGTTTTTTTCAAGGACGAAATTTCCACAACTTATCCCAGTTTTTCCACACGCCAGCGGGAAAACGGAACAAAGCCCTTTGGGAGAATTCTTAGTAGCTTTGTGAATCCGATCATGCTGAGACAACTGCCGACATCAAAGAAAAAAAATGGCTGACAACAACCCTGCAAAGAAAAATTCAGAGATAAAATCCAAGCTGCGCCGCCAAGAGGGCGAGCTGTCCGACTACGTGTTCGGCAAGGTGCAACCACAGGCCATTCCGCTCGAAGAGGCCGTGCTTGGGGCATTGATGCTCGACAAAGATGCGCTGCCAATCATCCTCGACATCCTTCGTCCCGAGAGTTTTTACACGGAGGCCCACCAGAATATCTACCGGGCCATCTTGCGGCTTTTCGAGAAATCGCACCCCGTGGACCTGCTCACCGTTACCGAAGAAATGAAAAAAGCAGGCGACTTGGACGGGATTGGCGGTGGCTACTACCTCGTCGAAATGACCAACAGGGTCGGTTCCAGCGCCAATATTGAGTACCACGCCCGAATCGTGGCGCAAAAACACATCCAACGGGAGCTCATCAAGGTTTCCACCCAAATCATTCGGGATGCCTACGAGGACACCACCGACGTGTTCACCCTGCTCGACGATGCTGAAAAGGGGCTTTTCAACGTGACCCAAAACAACCTCAGCCGCCAGTACGAAAGCATGGGCGAACTCGCCAGCAAGACCCTCAAAATCCTCGAAGAACTCAAGAATAAAGAGGACGGACTCACAGGCGTGCCCACTGGATTTACCGCCCTCGACCGCCTCACCAGCGGCTGGCAGCCCAGCGACCTAATCATCGTGGCAGCCAGGCCGGGCATGGGTAAAACCTCCTACGTGCTCGCCCTCGCTCGCAATGCGGCGATGGACTTCAACAAAGGCGTTGCGCTGTTTTCCTTGGAGATGTCCAGCACCCAGTTGGTGCAGCGTCTTATTTCGATGGAAGCTGAAATTGCGGGTAGTAAGCTCCGCAACGGCAAACTCGAAGACTACGAATGGCAGCAACTGCACACCACCATCGAGCGCCTCAGCGAAGCACCCATTTTCATTGACGATACACCCGCCATCAACATCTTCGAGCTTCGGGCCAAGTGCCGCCGACTCAAGATGCAGCACAATATTTCCATGGTCATCATTGACTACCTCCAACTCATGAGCGGCGGCATGGAAAGCAGCAAAGGCGGCAACCGAGAACAAGAAATCAGCTCCATCTCACGGGCGCTGAAGGCGATGGCCAAGGAACTGAACGTACCGGTAATCGCCCTGTCGCAGCTCAGTCGGGCAGTGGAAACAAGGGGCGGGACGAAGCGGCCACAGCTGTCAGATTTGAGGGAATCTGGCGCCATCGAGCAGGATGCAGACATCGTGACCTTCATTTACCGCCCAGAATACTACCAGATTTTGGAAGATGAAACTGGGCAGTCCCTCAAAGGCATCGCAGAAATCATCATTGCGAAGCACAGGAACGGTGCGCTCGATACCGTTAAACTGCGGTTCACCGACCAGTACGCCAAGTTCGGCGACTTGGAGGAAACCAGCTTCGACAGCTTCCCGAGCAGCGACCCGTTTGCCACGCCGTTCCAGCCGTCGAAGGTGATGACCGTGCCTTCAAAAATGAACGATGACGAGGATATTCCGTTTTAGATATTAATATTTGCCCAAATCGCTCCCAATGAGCAAGTTTCTTTGAAAAAATTGGGCAAAAAATCGAATCTTGCGCCGCTTTTTGAAAAGCGAGCTTTCAGAATTTCAACCCGCCGTGAAACCCTACCGTGTTGTTTGAGTTTTTTTCAAAAAAATCCTTGACAAATTGCACGAATCAAGCCACGGCAATCGGAAGTTTTTTGACAGGATTTTTATCAATTAAATAGTAAAACTTTGAGGTTTGCTGACTTTGGACTGGCGCCGACACTTTTGGAAGGACTGGACGCCATGGGCTTTGAAAACGCCACACCCATTCAGGAACAAGCGATACCAGCCCTACTGAATGGGCAGGATGTTCTCGCTTGCGCCCAAACTGGCACCGGAAAAACCGCTGCCTTTTTGCTTCCCATTCTGAACCGCCTGATTTCTGACCCTATTGCGGGCATCGACACCATCATTCTGGAACCAACCCGAGAACTTGCCGTCCAAGTTGACCAACAACTGGAGGGCTTTTCGTATTTCACCCCCGTCAGTTCGGTGGCGATTTACGGCGGGCGTGACGGCCATTCCATGGAAATGGAAATGCGGGCACTGAAAAAAGGTGTGGATGTCGTCGTTGCAACGCCGGGCCGCTTTTTGGCGCACCTGCAAATGGGCTACGTGAACTTGGATACCGTGCGTCACCTCGTGCTGGACGAGGCCGACCGAATGCTCGACATGGGCTTCGTGCAGGACATTATGACCATAGTCAACAAGATCCCGAACAC
The DNA here is from genome assembly GCA_041752395.1 of Saprospiraceae bacterium. Lineage (GTDB taxonomy): Bacteria > Bacteroidota > Bacteroidia > Chitinophagales > Saprospiraceae > UBA6168. The sequence continues at coordinate 18,575 of JBGSWN010000176.1, forward strand.
CCGCCAGACCTTCCTGTTCTCGGCCACGATGCCCAACGAAATCCGCAAGTTTTCGCAGTCGTTGCTTCGCAATCCGTTGCAAATCAGCATTGCCATTTCAAAGCCGGCAGCGGGTATCACGCAGGGCGTTTACTTTGTTGACGATGAAAAAAAGAACCGACTCATTGAAATGTTGCTGCGCAATGAAGACCCTGCCAAGCGGGTGCTCATTTTCGCTGGCACCAAAAAAGCGGTAAAAGAACTCAACAACCACCTGAAAAACAAGGGCTTCAAGTCCAACGACATCCACTCCGACTTGGAGCAGCAGCAGCGGGAAGACACCTTGATGCTGTTCAAAAATGCGTCCGTGCCCATCCTAGTGGCTACCGATGTATTGTCGAGGGGGATTGACATCAAGAACATCGAAGTGGTCATCAACTTCGACGTGCCGAGCGACCCCGAGGATTACGTGCACCGCATTGGCCGCACCGCTCGTGCCGACGCTTTGGGCGCAGCCTACACGCTCGTGAGCCGTTTGGGCCGCAAGAAATTCGAGCGCATTGAGCAATTGATGGAATTGAAAGTCAAAGTGCTTCCATTGCCCGAAGGGCTGGAAAGCAGCGGTGGCTCACAGCCTCGCCGAGGTAGCGGAGGTAGTGGTGGCGGCGGTCAACGGCGTGGCGGCGGTAGCGGTCATTCATCCGGCGGACATTCATCCGGCGGTCAACGTCGGGGAGGTGGCGGCCATTCACACAGCGGTGAACAGCGCCCACCCCGTGGCCCACATCCCCCGCGTGCAGAGGGCGAGCGCCCAATTACCGAAGGTGGCGAACGCCCGAAACGCCGCAGCCGTGGTGGCCGGAACAAACGCCGTGGCGGTGGTGGCAACCAAGGTGGAGAAGGCAGCGGCGGACAGGCTCCGACCACCAACCAACCACCAACTCCTCCAATGGCTTAGGCTAGTTTTTAACTAAAAACCCCAAAGCAATTTTTTAAAGATGGAAGAAGAAAAACGGCCAAAAAAGGAGCCTGCTGCCAAGAAGGCGGCTGCGCCTAAAAAAGCCTCGAAGGCGGGTCAGGGCGTTGCCCCGAAAAAAGAGAGTGCGGATGCGGCCAGCAGTCGCAAGGGGAAGGTGTCGGCGGCACCACGCATAGCGAAGAAACAGGCGAAGAAGACACCATTTTGGGCACCGTTTGCAAGGAAAGAAGCGCCCAAACCCATCCAGCAGGAAGACCGCCCGTCTCGTGGACGTGGCCCAAAACCCAGATTTCAAGACGAGAGACCGAGTGATAGCCGAGGCCCAAAGCCGAGGCACAACGACCCCCGCCCACCATCTGACCGACCCTCCAATCGGCCAAGGCCGGAGGTAAGCTCGCAAGACCCGAAGCGCTTTCCACAGTCAAAAAGGCCGATGGGCAAAAACGTGCCACTGCCCAAGCCCGTTACTCCGCAGGAAATGGAGGAGCCGATGCGTCTCAACAAATACCTTTCGCATTGCGGCATCGCCGCAAGAAGACAGGCGGCGGAGTTTGTGAAAAAAGGCCTTGTGACGGTAAATGGCGAGGTAGAAGCAAACCCAGGCTATCCCGTGCAGCCCACGGACGAGGTGCGTTTCAAGGGTGAAATCGTGAAACTGGAGGAGCGGAAAGTCTATATTTTGATGAACAAACCCAGGGACATCATCACCACTTCCAATGACGAAAAGGGTCGCAAGACGGTGCTTGACCTTATCGGCAAAAAAGTGGAGGAACGCATCTTTCCCGTTGGCCGCCTTGACCGTATGACCTCCGGTCTGCTGCTGCTCACCAACGACGGCGACCTTGCCAAAAAGCTATCGCACCCCAGCCATAAAGTGCAGAAAGTCTATCACGTGACACTCGACAAGGCGTTTCACAAAGCCGATTTTGAAAAAATCCAGAAGGGCCTGAACCTGGAAGACGGCCCCGCTCCCGTGGATAGCCTGCACTATTCCGGCGAAAGCAAAAATGAGCTGGAAATTGAAATCCACATGGGCAAGAACCGCATTGTGCGGCGCATTTTCGAGCACCTTGGCTACGAGGTTGTGAAGTTGGACAGGACTTATTATGCAGGTTTGACGAAGAAAGATATTGGGCGTGGCCACTTCCGGCATTTGACGGAAAAGGAGGTGATTATGTTGAAGCATTTTAAATAATGATGAATGATGAATAGTGGAATGATGAATGCAGTGAAAATTCATCATTCCACTATTCATCATTCATCATTATTTAGAGCTTGCATTCCCAGCATTGCAGCCCCCAGCGCAGGCCCGCCTTCGTTCTCCGACACGACTATTTTCTTCGCAAAAATCTCCCCAGCCATCTCCACCCAAAACGGCATTTTGGTGAAGCCGCCGTTGGCATAAATGACGTGGAAAGGCCCAGCCACTTCTTCCAGCACATCACCAATTGCTTTCATGTTCCAAAGGATGCCTTCCAGCACTGCCCGATGAAAATGGGCGAGCGTGTGGAACGGGCGAATACCGCTGAAACTCCCCGTGGCGGAAGCATCCCAAAGCGGCGCTCGCTCACCAAGGATATGCGGTAAAAATTTCAGCCCCTCGCAGCCCAGCGGTACTTGCTGCATGGCTAGTCGGTGGCGTTCCATGCCTTTTGCCGAAGGTGATAAGCCAAAAAATTGGCGGCAAAACCACTCGTACACCACCGCTCCGTTGTTGCTCGCACCGCCCGTCACATAAGTGGCTGGCTTGCCCGCCTGCGGCGGAAAAAGCAGGTAGTTGAAAATGCGCTCGTCGGGGTCGTACACGGGCAGGTGGGTGGTGATACGCAGCGCCCCGCTCGTCCCGATGGACAGCACGCCCTCTCCCGCCGACATTGCGCCTGCACCCAGATTGGCAAGGCAGCCGTCCGAAGCACCAATAAACCAAGGGATTTCAACGGGGATGCTCATGCTGCGGGCGGCTTCAGCCCTTATTTTCCTTAGGGTAAAAAATGGGGAGACATGCTGCGGCAGTTGTGCCGGAGTGATGCCCGCAAAATCGAGGGCAGGGCCGTGCCAGTCGAGGTGGTCAGCGTCGAATAGGCCAGTGGCAGAGGCCATGGATTGGTCGGTGAGATATGCCCCGAAGAGCCGGAAAAGCAGGTATTCTTTTATCCCCAAAAACTTGGCTGTTTTTTGAAAAACAACAGGTTCGTTTTGGCGAAGCCAAGCGATTTTTGGCAGCGGCGACATGGGGTGGATGGGCGTTCCCGTGTGGCGGTAGATGTCCTTGCCAAGTGGCGTTCCCTTCAATTGCGAAGCGACCAAAGCCGCCCGGTTGTCGGACCAGAGGATGCTGCGGGTGAGCAATTGACCCTTGCCATCCACGGCGATGAGGCTGTGCATGGCGGCGCTAAGTCCAATGCTGGCGGGTGGATGACCGAGCATAGACACCAGCTTTTTCACTGCTGCCATGGCTGCCCGAACGACTTGCACTGGGTCTTGCTCCTGCCAGCCCGGTTTGGGGCTGAGGGTAGGGTAGTGCTTCGTTACCTCGCTCAATGCCCGCTCCGACTCGTCGAAAGCGACGGCCTTGGTGCTGGAGGTGCCGATGTCGAGGCCGATGTGGTAGGTCATTAATCATTGGTTGGGCAAAACCTGCAAAGTTTTTAAAACTTGGCAGGTTTAGTTGCCACCGCTGCTACTGCGTCTTTTTGACCCCGGGTTTTTGTAATCAAAAGCTGCACGGAAAAGAGCCAGCCAACCACCCATCAGCAACACGCCGCCGATGGGCGTAATCGGCCCAAGAAAGCTTGTGCTTTCTTTCATTCCAAATGCTTCTGCTACTGCCAGCAGATAAAGGGAGCCACTGAATAAAATGATGCCGACCACGAAAAGCCATCCGGCGATATTCATCCAGCGCTCGCTCAGGTAACGGGCGGTGATGGCCACCACGAGCAGGGCAAACGTATGGTAAAAATGGTAGCGGACGCCAGTTTCGAAAGTCTGGACATTTTCGGGGGTCAAGATTTTTTTCAAAATATGCGCCCCAAATGCGCCCAAGGTAACGGCAAATAGGCCGGAAAGTGTGGCAATAAGGAGGAATCTTCTGGTAATCATTGGGTAAACTGTATTTAAGTTCTTTTGAAAAGCCGGCAAAACTACTGTTTTTGTGATTTGGGCTGCATTTTTTTAAGCCAAATAGCCGACAAAACCAATACAAGTATCATAGCTATTTACAAAAAAATCTCCGGCTCGTACCCTACATTTGCCCCGCAGCCAATGCACCTTTTACATGCAAAACATCATTGAACAATACCGCAACATCGTTATCCAAATTGCTACGCCACATAGCACTGGCACGGGTTTCCTGTTGCCGGAGGAGCAAGTAATTGTCACCAATTATCATGTCGTACAAGACAACCGGGAAGTGGTGGTGGATGGTGTCAAACTGCCCCGACAAATGGCCAAAGTGGTTTTCACAGACCCTCGGCACGACCTTGCTTTTATCGCTGCGCCTGCTTGTGAAACGACCCTTTCGGCAGTTTTGGCAGCTGATAAAACGGTGTCTGTGGGCCATTTAGTGGTGGCCATCGGGCATCCATTTGGACTGAAATTCTCAGCGACGCAGGGCATCGTTTCAGGAACGGAACACCTGCAAGACGACCTGCCGTACATCCAGCACGATGCGGCGCTAAACCCCGGCAACAGCGGCGGACCGCTCGTCAATCAAAAGGGTGAGGTGATTGGCGTCAATACTTTCATCGTGAATGGAGGCGAGAGCATGGGCTTCTCACTTCCTGTGCGTTTCCTCGCTGAGTCGCTGGCCTTGTATCGGCAGGGTGAGGGGCAGGTTGGCACTCGTTGTCAGAACTGTAAGCAACCTGTTTTCGAGCAAACTAAAACGGGTAGGTATTGCCCTAATTGCGGAGCACCCATCGAGATGCCCAACACGGTAGAAGCTTATGAGCCCGTTGGTATTTCCCGTACCATTGAAGAGATTTTGGGGAAATGCGGTCATGACACTGCCCTCGCCCGTCGTGGCCCAAACATCTGGGAAGTGAGGAATGGCAGCGCCAACATCGTCGTCAGCTATTACGAACCCAATGGCCTCATCACTGGCGATGCCATTCTCTGCGACTTGCCGGCTACCAATATCCAACCAGTTTACGAGTATTTGCTTCGCCAGAACCACGAACTGGAGGCCCTCAGCCTCAGCGTGAAGGGACAGGAAATCGTGCTTTCCTTGGTCATTTATGACCGTTACTTGACCCTTGATACAGGAATGAAGCGTTTTAAAAACCTGTTTGAAAAAGCTGATTTTTATGACAACATTCTGGTCGAGCAATTTGGCGCTGCTTGGAAGGGTGGGGATATCGAGTTATTGGGGGATTGAGTTATTGGGGTATTGAGTTATTGGGATATTTGTGCAATACCCCAACGCTCCAATAGCCAATTAACCAATAAAAAATACAAACTATAAGAAATGGAAATACGAACCGCCCAACTCCGCCCTGCCACCATTGATGACGCACCGCTCATCCTGCAATTCATCCGGGAGCTGGCGGAGTACGAACGGATGCTCGACGACGTGGTGGCAACGGAGGAAATGCTCCGTGAATCGCTTTTTGGCCAGCGGCCAGCGGCGGAGGTGATACTTTGCCACGAAGGGGAAGTGCCGGCAGGTTTTGCGCTGTTTTTTCACAATTATTCCACCTTTCGTGGCAAGTCGGGCATTTATCTTGAAGACTTATTTGTGCGGCCAGCGTTCAGGGGGCGAGGTTACGGCAAGCTGCTTTTGGCCACCCTGGCCAAACTTGCCTTGGAACGCAACTGCGCCCGCCTCGAATGGTCGGTACTTGACTGGAACACGCCCGCCATTAATTTCTACAAAAGCCTCGGTGCTGTGCCGATGGACGAGTGGACGGTGTACCGATTGACAGGGGAGGCGCTGGAGGGGTTGGGTCATTAGTCGTTGAGGTCATTGGTCATTGAGGGTGTAGCGATGAACCCAATGACCAATGACACGAAGTCAATGACCAATTTCAATACGCAAACTGCATTGCCAGCACCGACCCCTTCAATTCCGGCTTGGTCAAGTCAACCGTGATGCTGAGGGGAGAAGGCTTGATGCTGCGACGGAGCTGTCCGGCCAAATTCAGGGTGGGTGTGCCCCCCGAAATTTTATTGAAAGAAAACCCTTTGAAATCAAACCCTTCCGGTTTGCCGTTGGTCGGCTCCAATTCCGTGCAATAGCTTTTCAGGCTGGCGACCGAGCTGCTGCTCATCTCCGTTGGATTGAACCAAGAAAAAAGGCCCTCATAATCCCCTTCGATGAGTTTTTTGGAGACCTGCTCGATGGCTCCGTAATGCGATTGCACTTGGGTCAATTCAGCAATGGTATAAGTGTAACCAAGGGTAGTGTCATTGAGTATGGCCTTGACGTTTAGCTGCTCGTAGCCCGGTTTTTCATTGCCACTGTTTTTAAAGAAAACCCAAGCGGCACGGGAGGCATGAAGCCTGACCAGGTCCGGTTCGTAGGTAAAAGCGGCGCTGTTGGCTACTGTCAGCTCCAAGCTGCGGCCATCTGGAGAGAGGGCTGCCGTGGCTTGGCCACTGAGGGCGGTGGCTGCGAGTAGCACGGCCTGTTGCTCACCATCGGTGAGGGCGGTGCTTTTTTTTCCTTCGGTAGAGGCCGACGGGGTGGGCTGACAGCCGAGTAGGCAGGCAAGCAAGGAAAGTAGGAGGATATTCTTCATGTCAATCACTTTTTTTATTGAAAAATTGGCTTCGCAAACTGCCCGCAAGATTACAAATTGACATTGGAACTTCTTTATTTTTACCAAAAAACGCCTATCTTTCCGATCGCAAACCACAGAACAAGCCCTTCCTTCGTGCACCATTTTCACCAATCAAACTTTTCAATATGAGAGCAACCGTTACATGCCTGTTGGCCTTCTTCGCAATGTTCGTCAGCCCACTTTTTTCCCAAACAGTCCAAGATGTAGTCGTCAAACTTACGGCCACGGTGGATGTCGCCACGCCGAAGGTGACCCTTGATTTTGAGAACCCCGCCCCCTCCGAACTTTTCATTTTCCGAAGGGAAAAAGGCTCGACCGATTGGTTCTTGCTTGCGCAAGAGAGCCCTAGCTCGGCCACGAGTTTCGAGGACGATTTGGTAAATGTCAGCCAGACCTACGAATACGGCGTGCAGCGCACGATTAACGGAAATATTGCCTTCGGTTACGTGACGGTTCCGGTAGAAGCACCAATCGTGGACCAGCGGGGTACCCTGTCTGTCTTTTTGGAAGCTGCGCTCGAAACGCCACTCTCCACGGAGTTGGAACGCCTCCGCCTCGACCTCATCGGCGATGGCTGGCAGCTGCTTTGGCACCCCGTGCCGACCAGTGCAACAGTGGCCAGCATCAAGTCGCAAATCGTGGACGACTACAACAATAGCGGCACCAATTCCGTCTTTTTGTTCGGTGAAATCCCTGTGCCATATTCAGGTAATACAGCTTGGGACGGCCACCCTGAACACCAAGGCGCTTGGCCCGCTGATGCCTACTACGGCGATATTGAAAGCAGTTTTTGGACGGATAATACCGTTAATACGGCAACAAATGGCACTGCACCTGGCCGCACGGAAACGATTAATGTACCCGGTGACGGCAAATTTGACAATAATTCTGTCCCTACAACTTCAGAACTGGCCGTGGGTCGGGTGGACTTCTCCAACCTTTCCGAAGCTACTTTTGGCACTACCCGCACCGAGCTTTACCGCCGCTATCTTGACAAGAACCATAAGTGGCGCACCAAGCAGTACACCGTGGACAACAAGGCGCTGGTGGACGATAATTTTGGCTATTTCAGTGGTGAAGCATTTGCGGAAAACGGCTACCGGATTGGCAATGCCCTCGTTGGGCCGAATAACGTCATCAATGGTAATTTTTTTGAAGACACGAACGACCAAAGCTTCCTGTATGCCTATGGCACTGGCGCTGGTTCATACACTGGTGCTGCCGATGTGGGTAGCAGTGACCAATTTGCTAGCGACACGGTAAACGTGGTGTTCATGCAGCTTTTTGGCAGCTATCATGGGGATTGGGACTATGATACCAATCCATTTATGATGAGCGCCTTGGCTTCCAAGGGAGGGGTGCTGAATTGCAGTTGGGTAGGTCGCCCACATTTTTTCACCCATCATTTGGGAGCAGGTGAAACCATTGGCTACAGTACTTTAGAGACCCAAAACGCCTGCGACAATACAGGTTATTTTCAAACTTTTGGGTGGTGTGGCGCCCATGTCAGTTTGCTTGGCGACCCAAGCATCCGTGCGCAAATAGTAGCCCCGGTAAGCAACGTGGTTGCGACAGCAAATTGCACCGAAATCGAAATTACCTGGGCAGCTTCGCCACAAACCAATATCGTGGGATACCATGTTTACCGTTCCACTACACTCAATGGCTTCTACGACCGCCTCACAGGCGATGCCATGAATATCCTAAGCTTCGTGGATGATTCCCCGCAGTTGGGCAGCAATTTTTACCTGATAAAAGCATTGGTGAGGGAAGAAACGCCGAGCGGTATTTTCTTCAACACAAGCACAGGTGTTTCTGCCAGCCTTGATTTTATGCCGGGCATACAGCCAAACATCAATATTCCAACCACAGCCACGCTGACCTGTGCAAACCCAACTTATTTGTTGAACCCGTGCGGCCCAGGGGTAAACTGCACAGTGGTCGGTCTAGGTGGTGGCACAAACCCCACGCCTTACACCATTACCCAAGCAGGAAACTACACCATTACGGCTGTTGACTTGAGTTCAGGCTGCACGGCCACCAAGACTTTGAACGTGATATTGAACAACACCTTGCCCGCAGGCCCAACAGCCAGCCTTGGTTTCGTCAATTGCCCTGCAAATACCGCACAGTTGTTGGGGAATTCCAACCCAACGGGCATTTCCTATCTTTGGACAGGCCCGAATGGCTTTAGTTCGATGCAGCAAAACACGACCGCAACGGGAGCAGGTGTTTACACACTCACCGCTACAAACAATTCCAACGGTTGCACTGCTTCTGCCAGCGTCACGGTGCCACCTTTCACTGCGCCTGATGCTTCCGCAACGGGCGGCACCATTAATTGTGGTACACCTTCGGTGCAATTGTCGGGCATGTCCACTACGCCCGGCGTGGCCTATTTTTGGACAGGGCCAAACGGATTTTCATCTAATGAGCAAAACCCGGTGGTGACGAGCGTCGGTGATTACTTGCTGACCGTTACTTCTTCCAACGGCTGCGAGGGAACGGCGATAGCGACTGTTTCACAGGATGGTGATTTGCCGCAGGCAAGCCCAACGGCATCGGGCATGGTCGGCTGCATCCCCACCCAAGTAACACTGATGGCAAACCCTGATATGTCGGGCTATTCCTTTGCTTGGACGGGCCCGAATGGCTTCACTTCAACGGCGGAAAACCCGGTGGTGATGTCAGCAGGTAGCTATTCGGTTTTGGTGACAAACATTGGCACGAGTTGTGCGTCAACATGGACAGTTCTCGTTGGGCAAATGTCCGATGGCCCACAAGCCAACCCAATGGCACAGGGTAGTTTGTCGTGCATCGTTACGCAAGTGACAATCAGCGCCAATCCAGCAGTGGCAGGAAATAGCTTTGCATGGATGGGGCCAAACGGGTTCACATCTAATGACCAAAACCCTGTGGTGACAGAACCTGGAACCTATTCGATGCTGGTCACGAACTTGGCAACGGGCTGTGCAGCAACTTACTCAACGGTAGTGACTGAACTGACGATACCGCCTACCATTGTCCTGAATTTGCCTGATTTTGAAATCACTTGTACCACAACTTCTGTTGTCTTTGACCTTTCAGCATTTTGCAACCTGCCTGGCTTGACCTGTACCCTGAATGGACAGCCAATCACAGGCCCAGTTCCAATCAGCCAATCGGGTAATTATACCGTCGTTGTCACCCATGTGCAGAGTGGCTGCACTGTCTCAGATGATTTCGTCGTCAACCAATCGGCAGATGTGCCAAATTTGACCTTGACAGGCAATACAACCTTGCTTTGCGCAGATGACATGACGATGCTGACCGCTACCAGCACCACGCAAAATGCAAGTTTTCAATGGGTAGGCCTGAATAATAATGCTACCCAGAATGTACCTGCTGGGGAATATACCGTGGTTGTGGCTGCGCCAAATGGCTGTTCTGCTTCGCAAAATGTGATGGTGACGGCACCACCAGCATTAACGCTTCAAGGAACAGGTACAATCGACTGCGATGGCACTTTCAACCCTTCAATTTCAGCAAGTGGGGGCGTTGCACCTTACAACTATAATTATTCTCCACAACCGCCATTCCCGCCAGGCACTAACTATGAAATAACTGTGACAGATTTTAATGGATGCACAACCTTCTTGAGTGGAACGGTTGATTTTCCAACACCACCTGAATTCGGAATCATGGGAACAAATGAAACGGTTTTAGGCGCAAATGATGGAACAGCGACTGCCGTTTTTGAAAGCGGATTACCTCCTTTCACTTACCTATGGAGTAATGGGCAGACCACGCAAACCGTGAGCAACTTAGCACCGGGAAATTATACCTGCACGATTACTGGTTCTAATGGCTGCTCAGTAGTTGGTACTGTTATCATTGAACCGGGTGTAAACGCCACCACCGAAATCCCCGGCCTGCGCCACCTTTCCCTCTCCCCGAACCCAAGTTCCGGCAGGTTCATCCTTGAACTGGAACTGGAAAATACTTTGCCACTTCAGGTGGAGCTGTTGGACGTGGCAGGCCGCATTTTGACCAAAACAAGCATGGAAAACGTGCTGAATAAAACTTGGCAATTTGACCTAAGTGCCTCGCCAGCAGGTATTTATTTTTGCAAAATAGTGGCCGATGGGAAAGTGGCCGTGCTGAAAATTGCGAGAATTTAATTGCTGAATTGTTGGATTGTTTTATTGTTGTCGTGATACGGGCAACAATAAAGCAATCCAATAATATAACAATAAAAAAATGATCAAAGAACTGGTTCAAGACGGTAAACTCAACGAGGCGTTGGATGCATTGGCGAAGCTCCACGAATCCTTGGATGCGGATGCCAACACCTTGTCATTGCTGCGCTCCCGGCTTGCGCAATTGGATGACAAGCGGCTAAAAAACGCGATCAAACCAGAGGATTTGAACATTGAAATGAACCGTATCACCGACTCGTTCCTGTATTTTTATGAAAACCTAGAGGAGCGGGTGAACACCGTGCTCGACCTTCGATACGATGTAAAGGACTTCGACAAGCAGGTACGGCTGAAGATGATGCGCCATTTTGAAATGAAGGAAGTGCTCGGCAGCGGCGCTTCGGCGATCATCTACCGGGCGAGGGAACTTTCCAGCGGGAAAACCGTGGCCGTGCGGGCGCTCAAGGACATCAAGCCGCTGTCGGATATTTTGTCGAAAACGGTTTACCAAATCAAGCACCGCAACATCATCGAGGTGTTGAGCAGCTACGAGAGCGACATCCCGTTTTGCCTCGTGTTGGAATACATCAACGGCATCACACTGGACAATTTGTTAGAGTTGGGCTACTTCCCGCAACGGGACACGATTGCCATCATCCGGCAGCTGTGCGATGCGCTGTACTACCTGCAAAATCTTGGCATTGACCTCAAAAACTTGCGCCCCTCCAAAATCATCATTGACCACGAATTGAAGCCCGTCATTTCCGTTTTTGAAATCTTCAAAGACATGCGTGGCTTCAGCCGATTGGACAAAATCAAGGACGACCTCGTTTATTCCAGCCCCGAAGAACTGAGCGTCGAACATGAAAACATTGATTACGATAAAGTCAACCAGTTCCTCATGGGCCTGTTGCTCTTCGAGATGATCACTGGAAACCCGCTCTTCCAAGGAAATACCGTGGAGGGGGTGATGGACCACCGCAAGCAGTTTTTTACAAAACCTGTTTTCCGTCGCAACCTGCTCAAGGCCGCCAATTTGCCCAAAAAACTGTTGACCATCTTAGAGCGCTTACTGCAAGAAGATCCCACCAAGCGCTACTCCAACCTCGTGGAACTTGAAAAAGAACTGTACCGATTGCCCATCCACGGCGAGCGCTCCACCGAGCTGGTACACGAGAGTTATATGCGTTGCTGCGCAAAAAACAAGGACTTCATCAGCAGTTTCTACGCCCGCTTATTTCTGGAGCACCCAGAGCGGGACTATGCCAAGCGCTTCGGCGAAGCTTCTGTCAGCAAGCGAACCCGAAAAAAACTGCGGGTAATGCTGCTCCAACTTATTGATGTGGACAACCCGAATGCCCTTGCCAATTTTGCAGCAATAAAACAATTCAGCGGCCACGCTGGGTTGGAAAAAGTGGACTTCGAAAATTTCCTGCATACCTTGAAAGCAGAAATGGAAGACAATGATTTTTACTGGAAACGTGACCCCGCTATCGGCAAGGCTTGGGACGATGTGATTCAGCGGGCGCTGGATAAATTGTGAGGTTTAACAACAATACCCTAACAAAAAACTACCTACCTACTTGCAGATATTATTCATTGAATTATATTTGCCTCACCCTGCAAATCGAATGACATTGTTGGCCTTGTTTTCCTCCCACGAACAATTAAAATTAATTTTTCCATCCTCGCCAACAATTTGATTATTGAACACCTATAAACTCGTATTCGCTTACCTACATACTTGACCGAAAACTGCACAACCGAACGCACACTACATGTTCATAGGTGGTTTATGCCGATTACAGCCTTACCACTTCGGAGTTTGTAACCATATTCTTCACTAACATAAAAACGGAATTAGTATGAGAACATTCAAGTTCACCGTGCTGGCCTTACTCATGGTTGCCAGCCAATCCATTTTTGCCCAATCCAAGTCTCCGAACCCGTGGAACTTCGTTCCCGAAACTACAATGGCTGCCAAAAGCCAGTCCCGTCAGATTACACCGAAACAGTACCGGACGCTCAGTTTGAGCGTGCCGCAGATGAAGTCGCTTCTTGCGCAAGCACCGCTTTGGCACACACAAGCTGCTGAAAGCCAAAGCATTGTGATTTCACTCCCAATGCCAGATGGCTCCTTTCAGCAATTCCGCATCATGGAAGCACCGATTATGCACCCTGACTTGCAGGCAAAATTCCCGACCCTGCGCTCCTACGCTGGGCAGGGAATCGACGATCCAACAGCTTTTTTTCGGGGTGATTTTACCCTAAAAGGCTTCCATGGAATGGTGCGATCGTTTGAACACGGCACGGTCTTCATTGACCCGTATTCCGCTGCCGATGTACAGAACTACCAAGTTTATTACAAAAAGGATTTTTCAAAAGAAGACCCTTGGAAATGTGATTTCGATGAAATAGAGCAAGTGAACAAGCCTAAGCCCATTGACCCTGACAAGGCGATCATTGGCGACTGCGTATTGCGTGACTACACGCTGGCGCTGGCCTGTACAGGTGAATATGCTTCCTATCACGGCGGTACAGTTCCTTTGGTCATGTCCGCATTCGTTACTACCATGACCCGTGTGAACGGCGTTTTCGAGCAAGATGCTTCCGTGCACATGACCTTGCACCCGAACACCGACCAGTTGATTTTCCTCAATGCTAGCACTGACCCATATTCCAACACCAACGGCAGTGCCATGCTCGGGGAAAACCAAACTACTTGCAACAACGTCATTGGCAACGCCAACTACGACATCGGTCACGTGTTCAGCACAGGCGGTGGCGGCGTGGCCTACTTGGGCGCCCTTTGCTCCAGCACCATCAAAGCAGGCGGTGTGACGGGTCAGCCAAACCCCATCGGCGATGGCTTCGACATCGACTATGTGGCACACGAAATGGGCCACCAGTACGGTGCGAACCACACCCAGAACAACAACTGCAACCGCAACGCAGGCACGGCCATGGAACCCGGCAGCGCGAGCACCATCATGGGCTATGCGGGCATCTGCGCACCAAACGTACAGAACAACAGCGACGATTTTTTCCATGCCATCAGCTTGCAGGAAATTGCTGCGGAAGTGACGGCTGGTGGTTCTGGTGGCGGCAATACCTGCTCTACCAACACCACCATCAACACGACGCCAACGGCAAATGCTGGTGCGGATTATGTCATTCCGAAGTCAACGCCCTACATCCTCACTGGCACTGGCACTGACCCCAACGGCGAGGATGTTTTAACCTACACTTGGGAGCAAATGGATGCTGCCGTGGCCACCATGCCACCCGTTGCGACCGCCACGGGCGGCCCTGCTTTCCGCTCCTTCAAAGGCACGACTTCGCCAAGCCGCTACTTGCCCCGCTTGACCGATGTGGTGAACAACGTTAGCCCAACTTGGGAGGTGTTGGCCAGCGTTGGCCGCACCCTGAACTGGCGCTTGGTGGTTCGTGATAACCACCTAGGCGGTGGTTGCGCAGCACAGGACAATATGGTTGTGACAGTGAACGGCACGGCTGGGCCCTTCGTGGTCACCGCCCCGAACACCAACGTGAGCTGGGCCGCTGGCTCCTCGCAGACCGTGACCTGGAACGTGGCCGGTACGACGGCTGCGCCGGTTAGCTGCGCAAATGTGGACATTCTCCTTTCCGTGGATGGTGGCTTCACTTACCCATATACATTGGCTACGGCTACGCCAAACGATGGCACACAATCCATCACCATTCCAAGCATCGCCGCCAACACCACTAGTCGAATCATGGTGAAGGCGAACGGCAATATTTTCTATGATATTTCAAATACAAACTTCACCATCACGGCGGCTTCCAACGGGTTTACCGTCGGTGCAACACCCGGCAGCCAAAGCGTTTGCGCTGGCGTAAATGCTGTGTATGCAGTAGCCGTGGGCGTTTCCGGCAGTTTCTCCGGCAACGTGACACTCAGTGCAAGCGGTCTTCCTGCTGGCGCAACGGGCACATTCAGCGTGAACCCCGTCACTGCCCCCGGCAACAGCAACCTGACCGTGACCACGGCGGGCGTTGCCGCAGGCACTTACAACCTGACCATCACCGGAACGAGCGGTGCGCAGAACCAATCCGCCAACGTGACACTAACGGTACTCGCAGGTGCGCCCGGCCAAGCCGTGCTTTCCAGCCCAGCGAACGGCGCCACGGGTGTTTCACAAACACCGACCCTCACTTGGGGGGCGGTTGCTGGAGCAACGAGCTACGACGTGCAGGTTTCCACCGTCAGCAATTTTGCAACTACCGTGGTGAATGCAACGGGCATCACTGGCACAAGCTACGTAGTCAGTCCGGCGCTCAGCGCAAACACACTTTACTACTGGCGCACCCGTGCCGTGAACTCTTGCGGCACTGGCGCTTACGCAACGGCCTTTAGTTTCACAACGGCCAATACTTCCTGTCTGACGCAGGCCAGCACGAACGTGCCTGTCATCATTTCCGCCAGTGGCACACCGACCGTGACTTCCACACTGACCATTGCCACGAGCGGCACCATCAGTGATGTGAACTTGCTGAACCTTGGCATCACGCACACTTGGATTAATGACCTAATTGTGAAACTGAAAAGCCCGGCTGGCACGGAAATCACGCTGTTCAGCCAAATTTGCGCCAGCGAAGACAATGTGCTGACGAACTTCGATGATGCGGGCCTTGCCTATTCGTCGCTGCCCTGCCCACCGACGAACAATGGCACTTACCAGCCACTGAACGCCCTTTCTGCCTTCAATGGCCAAGACATGGCTGGCACTTGGACGCTGACTATTACAGACGTGGCCAACCAAGACGGTGGCTCGCTAAATTCTTGGAGCTTGAACATCTGCTACTCCGGTGGCGGCAATCCACCAGTTTCTGTAAACGTGACTGGCACTAACGTAAGCTGCAACGGCGGCAACAACGGCTCCGCAACAGCAACTGCTACTGGCGGCAACGGCTCGTACAGCTATGCTTGGAGCAACGGCGGCAGCACGGCCACCATCACTGGCTTGTCGGCTGGCACTTACACTTGCACGGTGACTTCCGGTGGAAACACGGGAACTGGTAGTGTGATCATCACGCAGCCATCTGCATTGTCGGCTACGGTAACTGGCACGAACCCAAGCGGTGGCAACAACGGCTCCGCAACGGCAGCTGCATCCGGTGGGACTTCGCCTTACAGCTATGCTTGGAGCACTGGCGGCAATACGCCGACCATCACTGGGCTTGGCGCTGGCACCTACACCTGTACCGTGACTGACAATAATGGCTGTACCGCTATGGGCAATGTGACGCTGACTTCTGGCGGCTGTAACACGCAGACCATCAACAGCCAGAACTTCGAAGCTGGCTGGGGAATCTGGGTGGATGGTGGCACCGACTGTGCCCGTATCAACAATGCTACTTTCGCCAACTCCGTGCCTTGGAGTATCCAATTGCGGGACAACACCAATACCTCAGTGATGTCCACCACAAACCAGAACTTGACGAGCTACAGCGAAATCACGGTTGATTTTAGCTATATCACTGGGAATTTTGCGGTTGGCGAAGACTTCTGGGTACAGGTATCTACCAACGGCGGCAGCACCTACACCACCAAGCAGGCTTGGGTGCGTGGTACTCATTTCAATAATGGGGTACGGATGTCGGGAACGGCTACCATTGCTGGGCCATTTACCACAAATACCCGCATACGCTTTCGCTGCGATGCCAGCACGGATGCCGATGTGGTTTATATTGACGATGTGGTCATTACTGGCTGCCTGAATTTCACGGGCAACCCGATTGAAACGGGGCGTGACGAAGTCGAGAGCAACGTGGTTCGCCCGGCTGCTTCCAGCCTGCTGGCCTACCCGAACCCAACCAGCGACCAACTGACGGTGGAGTTCACGCAGGCAGAAGGCACGGCTACTTTGGTGGTGCTTGACATGACTGGCAAACTGCTCCAATCACAGAAAGTAGCCTCGAATGGCACGGGCCTCCAGCAGGTGCAGCTCGACGTGACCAACCTCCAGCCCGGCAGCTACTTGCTGCAAGTGCTGGATGGGAAGGAGCGGCGGTATTTGCAGTTTGTTAAATTTTGAGGATGCGAGTATTTGAGATAAACTCCCGGTGGCGTTGGCTGCCGGGAGTTTTTTTATTTGAAAAAATTGTAAACTCAGTTTCAAATACAAATCGATTTTATAATGGAAAGCACTTGTTTCTTGGTTTTAACGCTAATTCACCGGTAAGTTTTGACCCAAAAGCAAGTATGAAAGCACCTTCTCCCATTTTAGTTTTATGAAAAATCACCATCCGTCCCCAAGCCTATCATTTTAGTTTCCAAGCTAACCGTTTTCAATGTAAAAAGACAAAACCGTCTTCGGGTATAAATGCCCCCGGCCCAACTTGACACACCACATAAAAAAGGTGGTTTTATTTGCAACAAACCACGGCAAAGCACTTATAATCAATGCGGAATTTATTTTTTGCCACACAATATGCCGATATGAATTACACTACTTTTCTTCGTGAAATAAGCACCGACTCACTGTTAGCGGACTGCGGTCGTTTTAGGTTGATTTCCGCTGGTGCTGCGCATTTTTGCGAAGCAAATGGCCTAAAGACGGTTGGTGACCTCCTTTCCTTTCACCACATACATTACCATTTTAATGGAACCCTTCCGAGTTGTACAACAACTATTGGTAATTTGCTGAAGGCGTTTTGTAAGCAGTTTTGGCACTTGAGAAGAGAATCCAGTGAGCCACTCCTTGCTCCTGTGCTAGATGAGGTGCAGTTCGAGAACTTTGTGCGATTCATGAGAGTTTGCGCCAAGGGACTTCCATCTCCCCTGCACTCCTTGTTTTACGTTGATGATGCGCAGCGTGTTTATCGGGAATATATCCAAGGGAACAAGTCGTTCCACTTCTTGGGCAACGTGCCAAGGGGTTCGGTGTTGAGCGATTTTGAAGCAGTGCGCACCGAGTTGAGGCACTATGCAGCTCAAGTCATAAACCAGCCCGCCTGTACTGAATTTGACCAACTTGTCGAGACTTGCGTAAACCATTATGGCTGTCAGGCGGCGGAATTGGAGGTGTTTCGGCCCTTGGCGGATGCAGGTAATTTTCCGCTATTTGGTTTTGTCGCCTACCTGATAGACAATGGCGCTGTGTTCAGCAAAAATGAGCGGCTAGTGATGGAGGATGGTCTTGGCTATTTTAAGGGAAAAATCAAGCAAGATGATACTAGATTAATACAATCAATAGGCATTGGAACATTGGGGCTGGAGAAGCTGAAGAAGGATATTCCCAATGTAATCGCCAAGAGATTGCAATACTTGAAAGGCCATGCTGCATATATCAAGCGGCAAACAAAATACAGTTTTGATACCCATGCATCCCACTTGTTTTTTACGGAATTGGAAGCTGAACGCTTCAATATAGCGGAGGAGGCGAATTTTCACCCCAGCTTTTTGACTGCCCTCGTTTGGGCTTTGTTTGCGCCAGAAAATCAATTGGTTTATTTCCGGCAAGGCGGTTTTAGGAACAATTTCATGGTCAAAAAAGACATCGCCGAAGCTTTCAATTTTGGTGCTTTCTTCATGCTACTCGGCCCAAATTTGTTGACTTACCACAACGCTGGCAGATGGCCAGAGGTCATGGATTCAATCGCCCGATTTTTTAAGGGGCCATCAATTGTTTATAAGCCCATCGTTGTCCAAATCCTGACACAAATGACCAAGGAATACGTGATATTTGAACGGGCGAAATGGCTGAAATTGGATAATTACCTGCCTTCGGCAACGAAAAGTGAGGAGCCGAAAAGCTTGGCGTAGGGTTTGGGTAAGGGGACAAGGGGGCAAGCCCCCTTGGAACGCATCCTATCCTCCACGGGGGCTTGCACCCTTGGGATACACCGATAACATATGGTCTAAGCACTTAAAGCGAACTTCCTGCAAAACGCTCCCAATCCTGTGTGGTTTTGCAATCCATCAGCCTCCCGCATGTTTATTTTTCTGTTAACTCGCCTACGGTCTGGCTGGAGCGGCTAACTTTGCCCTTGGCATTTACGCCAGCAAGCACCATGCGCCAGCACAAACTCAAGTTCTTACTCGTTTTAGTATTACCGTTAGCGGCACTGCTCTTGGCGCTCCGCCCAGCGCCTACGGTTGCTTGGGGCTTCTTCGGCCACCGCAAAATCAACCGCCAGGCCGTGTTCACCCTGCCGCCGGAGATGCTGGTTTTTTACAAAAAGAACGTGGACTGGCTCGCCGAGCACGCCGTGGACCCCGACATGCGCCGCTATGCTTCCAAGCATGAAGCACCCCGCCACTTCCTCGACCTCGACCGCTACGGCGAGCCGCCCTTTGAGGGACTGCCCCGCACTTGGGCGGATGCGCTGATGCAGTATTTTCAGTATTATTATGTGAACGAACGGGGTGATACCCTGCGCCTCGTGACCCGGCCCATTGCGGAGCAAACAGACTCGGTGGCGCTGAACCCTCGCATTTTCAAAGGGGAAAAAGCAGGCGTGGTACGCAAGGATTTCCGGCGGTTTTTTAACCAAAATATACTGCCACTGTATTACGAGGACGGCACTTGGGAGATACCCTGCGACTCGCTCGCCAATCTCCTCGGCGGTGCCCGGCTAAACTGTCAGGAGGTTTTCGTGGTGGATACCTTCTCACAGCATGGGGTACTGCCCTACAACTTAGAGCAGATGCTGAAACGCCTGACGGATGCCTTCGTGCAGCGGGACGCCAACCGAATCCTGCATTACAGCGCCGACATTGGCCACTATATTGGAGATGCGCACGTGCCGCTCCACACTTCCATGAACTACAACGGTCAACTGACGGGGCAAGACGGACTTCACGCCTTCTGGGAAAGCCGCCTGCCGGAACTTTATGCCGATGAAAAATACGACTTCTGGGTGGGCAAGGCCAGTTTTATTGAAAAGCCGAAGGACTATTTTTGGAAAATCGTGCTGGACAGCCATGAGTTGGTGGACAGCGTGTTCGGCATTGAGGCTTCGCTTCGCAAACAGTTCCCGCCCGACCGCCAAATGTGCAACGAGTACCGGAACAATTCCTTCGTGAAAACGCAGTGCGAGGACTTCGCCGCCGCCTACCATGAGCGCATGGGCGGCATGGTGGAAGCCCGGATGCAGGCAGCCATCAGCTCAGTGGGCGATGCCTGGTACACGGCGTGGGTATTGGCCGGGCAGCCAGACCTTTCCAATCTGGGCAGTGAAGTAGCTGTTTTGCCAGATTCAACGGAAATTGAATTGAAAAAGGCAGTGGATAACGGGAAGCAATTGGGTAGGACACATGATAATTGAGAATGGAGAATTAGCCCATAAATAATTCTCAACTATCAATTCTCAATTCCAGCCTACCTTTGGGTTTTCCAGAAAATATTTAAAAAACAAAAGCTTATTACATGAAAAAAGCAATTACCCTCCTTAGTTTCTTTACATTTTTGACCATGTTGGCGGCGCAGGACCATATCGTCACGTTGTCCGGCATTGCCTTTTCACCGAACAATCTCACCATTAATGCTGGCGAGACGGTGCAGTGGAGCAATACAGGTGGCACGCACAATGTAAATGGTTCTGCAGCCACTTACCCCGGTAATCCAGAAGCGTTCATGAGCGGTGGCGCCATGCCTGCGCCTTGGATGTTCTCGCACACCTTCAATACGCCGGGGTTTTACCAGTACCGCTGCGATCCGCATTTTAGTTTGGGCATGACGGGGACAATCACCGTGACCCCTGCTGCTGCAAACGACGTGGTGATTACAGAAATAAACTACAACAACCCAGGGACGGACAGTTACGAGTTCATCGAATTGTATAACAAAGGCACGGCTGCGGTGCAACTGGAAGGTTGGACTTTTTCAAGCGCCATCGCTTATACCTTTCCTTCCTATTCGCTTGCCCCTGGGGGATTCGTGGTGGTAGCAAATGACTCTGCTGCCTTTGCGACTGCTTTCGGGTTCAGTCCACTTGGTTGGAATGCTGCTAGCAACAATGTGCTGAATAACACTGGGGAGAACATCGTGCTCAACGATGCCAGCGGTATGGTGGTAGATTCCGTGCATTACGCGGACATGGCACCTTGGCCTACTGGCCCTGATGGCTTTGGCCCTTCGCTGGTTCTTTGTGACTTGAACAGCGACAATGGCATCCCAGCTAATTGGAGTGCAGCCATTACGCCTACAGGGGTGGTGGTGAGCGGTATCGAAATTTTGGCAAACCCCGGAGCGGCTTCTGGTTGTGTAAATGGGCCGCTGTTGAGTTTCCAGTTTTCCAATTTCAATATCCAAGAGAATGCGGGAAATGTGCTGGCAACAGTCATTTTGACCAACGGAAATGCCAATCCAACCGCGGTAACGCTTGCTGCTGCTGCCTCGTCCACGGCCACCTTCCCCGATGATTATTCAACCATGCTTCCAGTGACCCTTACTTTTCCAGGGGGAGTTGCAGCCGATACCCAAGTGGTTTCCATCAACATCGTTGATGACACAGACATTGAATCGAACGAGGTGCTGAACTTGGTGTTGACCAATGCCACCAATGGTGCGACCGTGGTGGGCAGTGGGCTTTCTTATAATATCACGGACAACGATGCGCCGCTGTCAGGAGCATTGCTCATTTCAGGTGTATTTGATGCACAACCGGGTGCTGCTGGCGCAAAAGGAATTGAATTGAAAGCACTTCAAGCGATTCCAGACCTCAGTATTTATGGTATCGGCTCTGCCAGCAATGGTGGTGGCAGTGACGGTGAAGAAATCACCTTGCCTGCCGGCTCACTGATGGCTGGGGAGTGCGTTTATATTGCTGCTGACAGTGCATTATTTGCGACTTATTTTGGTTTTGCACCATTGGTTAGTGGTCAGGGTGCCAACATCAACGGTGACGATGCTATCGAGCTTTTTGAAAATGGGCAAGTGATTGATGTGTATGGAGATATTACTTATCCCGCTGGCACGGGCGGAACTTTGGCTTGGAATTACTTGGATGGTTGGGCGTACCGCAAGGATGGAACAGGCCCTGACGCTACTGTTTTCAACCTGAACAATTGGACGGTTGCGGCAGGTGTTTTGATTGGCGGAACCAATAACGCCACAGCGCCAACGCCGTTCCCGGTCTGCGACTACTCCACTGTTGCGCCAATGACGGCTGAATTAGTGGACGATAATTTTGTTGTTTCGGCTGGAGTTGCTTCAAATCTTAATGTGCTTGCCAATGATGTTTTGCCTGTGGCAATCACCTCGCTGATCATTGTGAGTGGCCCAGCGCATGGTACGATTGTCGGAAATGGAATTGTTGATTTTACCTATACACCTACAAGTGGCTATTGTGGCTCCGATGTTTTTACCTATCAAGTTTGTGATGCAGGCGGTTGCGACCAAGCGACGGTTAACATCACAGTTGAGTGCTACCCGCTGTACAATATTGGTGATGTGACAAAAGTGACCAATGGCCAACCCGATTCAGTTGATGTTACTTGCGAACTGCGGGGCATTGTCTATGGCATTGATTTTCAAGGTGTTAGTGCTGCTGGCGCAACACTTCCTGCCGTTCAGTTTTACTTGAGGGATGGCACTGGCACCATTAGTATTTTCGGCACCGAATCTTTTGGATACAGCGTTCAGGAAGGGGATGAGGTGGCAGTGAAGGGCAGAATCATGAATTTCAATTGCTTAACGCAAATGTCAGATTTGAACTCCCTTACCAAGGTTTCCTCAGGGAACACTTTGGTGCCTCCGGCAATTACGACCTTCCTAAATGAAAGCCTTGAGTCGGATTTGGTTCAGTTCACAAACATGGCACTGGTTGACCCATCGGCATGGGTTCCTGCTGGCACTGGTTTCAACGTCATGATAAAAAGCACTATCAATACTGGGGCAACGCCCATTGCGATGCGCATTGATAACGACTGCGAACTGTTCAATATGCCAGCTCCGGTTGGTGCTTTCCATGCAATTGGCCTTGTCAGTCAGTTCGTTAGTGGTGGTGCCGGTGGTTGTGTGGATGGCTACCAAATCCTACCACGTTACGCTGCGGACATCATCTTGTTGAATGCAACGAACGAGTCTTATTTGGCGAACAAAATCAGTTTTTACCCGAATCCCGTTAGCGACCAGCTTTTCCTCAAAACGGATATTATCATTGATGACGTGATCATGTCAAATGCGATGGGTCAACAGGTTTTAAAAGTAAAATCGCCGAATAGTAAAATTGACGTAAGTAGCTTGCAATCAGGGCTTTACCTCATTACCTTCCGTGCCAATGGCGAGATGTGGACGAGCAAGGTTGTGAAAGAATAAAAGAGAAATATGGGTTTCAGGTTTTGGGCTTTAGGTTTCATGCAATGGTGCCTAAAATCCAAAGCCTGAATCTTTGGGTCTATGAAAAAAGCCCGCTCGGACAAGTCCGGCGGGCTTTTTCTATCTGTTTAGTGGCCGATTGGCTACTAATATTTGTCTTCGTTGTAACGGTCGTCGTTGCTACGGTCGTTGTAACGGTCGTTACGGTCATTGTAGCGATCGCCTCCACCACCACGGTCATTGTTGTAACGATCACCGCCACCACCACGGTCGTTGTTGTAGCGATCGCCGCCTCCGCCACCACGGTCGTTGCTATAACCACCGCCTCCGCCGCCACGGTATCCACCACCGCCTCCGCTTCCGCCACGGTCGTAACCGCCACCGCCTCCGCTTCCGCCACGGTCGT